>DAIQBC010000060.1:0-11037 GCA_036781345.1 Acidimicrobiales bacterium
GCGAGGCTATCGTGTCGACCGGCCCGCTCTCACATGTGGCGGTCGGGTCCTGTGCAACTGCAGTCCGTGAACCGAGTCAGGGCCGGAAGGCAGCAGCTCTCAGCGGAGCCTGCGGTGTGCCGCAGATCACCTGACCGTCACATGGGGGAGCGGGCCGCGCCATGCTCGGGGCGGGGCCGGTAGGGTCGCCGCGATGGCCGATCCGTACCAGGCGCTCTACCGCCGCTACCGCTCCAAGCGCTTCGGCGAGCTACGCGGTCAGGACCACGTCGTGCGGGCGCTCCGCACGGCGGTGGCCGAAGACCGCGTCGGCCACGCCTATCTCTTCAGCGGCCCGCGGGGCACCGGCAAGACGTCGACGGCCCGCATCCTCGCCAAGGTCCTCAACTGTGAGCACCCTGCCGACGGCGAGCCCGACACCACCTGTCCGAACTGCGTGGCGGTCGACGAGGGCAGGATCGTCGACTGGCTGCTCGAGCTCGACGCCGCCTCCAACAACGGCGTGGCCAACATCCGCGAGCTGATCGAGCGCATCCCGCTGGGTACCTCGGGCAACCGCAAGGTGGTGATCCTCGACGAGGTCCACATGCTCAGCGCGGGCGCGGCCAACGCGCTGCTGAAGTCGCTGGAGGAGCCGCCCGCCCACGTGGTGTTCATCCTCTGCACGACCGACCCGCAGAAGGTGCTGCCCACCATCCGCAGCCGCACCCAGCACTTCGAGTTCCACCTGCTCAACGCCGATGAGCTCGCCGAGCACGTGCGCTACGTGATCGACGATGCGGGCCTCGGCCTGGGTGAGGACGCGGTCGAGCACGTCGTCCGCCAAGGCGGCGGCTCCGCGCGCGACACGCTCTCGGCCCTCGACCAGGTGTCGGCCATGGGCGGCGTGGTGGAGCAGGCGCAGCCCGTCGAAGCCATCCTCGACGCCATCGCCCAGCACGATGCCGGGGCCACACTGGTGGCCGTCGCCGATGCCACGGCGGCGGGGCGCGACCCTCGTGCCCTAGGCGAAGCGCTCATCGGGAGCCTGCGCGACGCCTTTCTCGCGGTGATGAAGGCACCCGATCGGCACCTCCCCGCCCCCGACCTGGTGCGGGCCGAAGCGCTGGGCGCAACCCTCGGCGCCGCAGGGCTCACCCGGGCGCTGGAAGTGCTGGGCGAGGCCCTCGTGGAGCTGCCGAAGAAGCCCGATCCGCGCATCGTGCTCGAGGTGGCGCTCGTGCGGCTCTGTCGACCCGACGCCGATCGCTCCTACGACGCCATCCTCGACCGACTGGAGCGGCTCGAGCGCGGCCTGGCCGCGGCGTCCGCCGGCTCGGTCGCGCCCGCCGGCCCCGGCAGCGCTCCTGCCGCCACAACTGCCCCCGCGGCGTCTGCGGTCGCATCCGGCCCAGCGGCCGCCGCTCGCGACGAGCTGGCCCGCGCCATCGCCACCGGGCCCAGCCGGGCGCCCGTCAAGAAGGCCACTGCGCCACCGGCATTCGCGCCTCCCCGGGCCGCGCCAGCGCGGGCCCCGGACAGCCCGCTCGCTTCAGCCCCGGCGAGTGCGTCGCACCCGTCCTCGCCCCCGGAGGTGCCCTCGGCCGACGTGCTCCAGACGGCCCTGGAGCGCGTGCTTGACGACCTCAAGGGCGCCACCAAGGGCATGTTCCGCGACGGGCACTTCGACGTGTCGCCCGACGGCGTCCACCTGACCGTGCCGAAAGGGCCGCCGCTCACCGAGCTCGAGAAGCGACGGCCCGAGGTGGAGACGGCTCTGGCCGCCCATCTCGGCCGCCCCGTTGCCTTCCGGATCCTCGTGGCGGCCGACCCGCTGCCCGCCGGCCCGAGCACGCCGTCGGCGGTGGAGCTCGACGAGGTGGTCGACATCGGCGACCTCGAGGACGCGCCAGCGCCGGGTACGGGGGTCGACCGCTTGGCTGAGGCCTTCCCGGGGGCCGAGCTCGTCGAGGAGTAGCGCTGCGTCGTACGCGGCGCGGCCTACGCTGCGAGCCGTGAACGACCACGCGGACGACCCCGCCGACGACGATGACGACAGGGCGGCGCTCCCCGACCTGCCTGACTTCGGCGCCGTGTCCCCGGACGGGCTGGGCGGCCTCCTCGAGCAGGCCCAGAGCATGATGGCGGCCCAGCAGGCGGCCGCGGAGCGCGAGATCGAGGGTGTGGCCGGCGGCGGCGTCGTGCGCATCCGCACCACCGGAACCGGGCAGGTGCTCGGCGTCACCATCGCCCCCGAGGTGGTCGACCCCGAAGACATCGCCATGCTCGAAGACCTCGTCGTGGCGGCCATGCACGACATGAACGCCAAGCTCCTGGAGATCCAGCGGGAGGCCATGGGCCCGCTCGCCGGGCTCGGTGACCTCTTCGGCGCCGGCTGATGGCCGGTGTCTACGCCCAGCCGGTGCAGGAGCTCATCGACGAGCTCGGCCGGCTGCCGGGGGTTGGACCCAAGTCGGCCCAGCGGATCGCCTTTCACCTCCTGAAGGTCGACAAGCTCGACGCCCTCCGCCTCGCCACCGCCATCGCCGAGGCCAAGGACCGCGTGAGCTTCTGCGAGCGGTGCTTCAACATCGCCGAGGGACCGGCCTGCGGGCTCTGCACCGATGACCGGCGCGACCAGACGCTGCTCTGCGTCGTCGAGGAGCCACGCGACATCGTGGCAGTGGAGAAGACCCAGGAGTTCAACGGGCTCTACCACGTGCTGCAGGGCGCCATCAGCCCCATCGAGGGTATCGGCCCTGACCAGCTCCGCATCCGCGAGCTGCTCGTGCGCATCGACCAGGAGGGGGTGCAGGAGGTCATCCTCTGCACCAACCCCAACCTCGAGGGTGAGGCCACGGCGATGTACCTGAGCCGCCTGCTCAAGGACCTCCAGGTGAAGGTGACCCGCATCGCCAGCGGGCTACCCGTGGGCGGCGACCTCGAGTACGCCGACGAGCTGACGCTGGGACGGGCCCTCGAGGGTCGCCGTGAGGTTGGCGGCTGACCAGGCGTAGAACCTGGGGCACCGGCGCGTCGTCGGGGCGGGCGGACGTACCGACGACACTACCGGTGCCCCAGAAGGGGTTGCTCGCCCCCGGGACCAAGGCGCCGAGCAACGTTGCGATCATGTTACAAGCATCCGTTCCTGGCGCAAGTACCTCTTGGATCAGCCCGGGGTGACGCGGAGCCGCCGCGGCACCAGCACAGCGAGCACTCCCGCCGCGGCGGCGAGCAGCCAGTTGGTGTCGAGCCCGTCGGTGCGTTGAGCAGCGCGTACATGGCGGCCGGCACCACCATCCCACCCACGGCGGCGATGGCCGGGAGCGCCGCGTCGCGTCGATCGCTCAGCCGGCCGTCCACCAGCTCCCGTTTGATCTCGAGGCCAACGACGAAGAAGAACAACGTCATCAGCCCGTCGTTCACCCAGTGGCGCAGGTCCTCCGCCAGGTGAACCGGGCCGGCATCGATGTCCAGCTGCGTGGCCACAGCGTGCGGTAGCCCTCGGACCACAGCGAGTTGGCCCAGACCAGTGCGACGGCGGTGGCCGCCAGGAGGAGCAGGCTGCCGGCGGCCTCGATCTGGAAGAAGCGGATCACGGTTCGACCGACGAAGCGGGCGGGCGTGCGCCTCCGGTCAGCCGCAGGGCTCGGTTGCGCGGGTCGCCATCGCAGGACATCTCAGAGGGTCGCTGGCGGATGTTGCCGACCAGGCTTCCCGGCGCACCAACCGGCAGACTAGTGGCTAGTGACGGGCGGCGGCCTCGACCTCGATGCGCACATCGGTGCCGTCCGGTGTGCCGGTGAAGGCGATCGCATCGGCGAGGCCCCGCATGAGGGGCAGGCCGAGCCCACGTTCGTGGACGAGGCGACCGGGGTCGTCGGCGGCCGGGATCGGGTCGACCTCGTCAGGCGAGAACCCACCGGCGTGGTCGCTGACAGTGACGACCACGCCGCCTGGCTCGAGCTCGATGACGATGCCCAGCGGCTCGGTCGACCCGGTCGACCGTTGGGCATCGATGGCGTTGGCGCAGGCCTCGGACACCGCCAGGCTGAGGTCGTCGATGCGACGGTCGGTAAGCACGGCGTGGATGCCCGCCGCGGCCGCGACCACACGCCTGACCAGGGCCAGGTGGTCGCTGCGGGGCGGGATCTCGAGATGGATCATCCGCCCCACCGAGTCAGCCCCCTGTGGGGTGGCCGGCGCCGATCGCCGCGTCCACGTTGTCGTAGCGGGGCAGCGCCAGATCGAGGGAGGTGAGCTCGATCGCCTTGCGCAGACCGGTGCGGGACGAGACGAGGCGCAGGTCACCGCCGTGGGTGCGGGTGCGCTTGAGCAGGCCCACCAGCACACCGAGGCCGGTGGAGTCCACGAAGTCGACCCCCTGCAGGTCGAGCACCACGCACGGCTGGCCGCCGACGACTACGTCGATCACCTGTTCGCGGAGGCGCGGGGCGGTGGTCAGGTCGAGGTCGCCGTGGGCCGTCGCCACCGCCCAGCCATCGCGCTCGTCCACCCGCACCGCCAGATCCATGGGCTCGAACCTACTGGAAGGGCCAGATCACACCTCTGGAACTACAGCTCTGTCATCCCGGTCGGTGCGGGCGTACGCTCGGGCCACTCATGGCCGTCCGCCCCGACCACCTCGATGCCCTCGCGGCGGGGGCGAGCATCGCCGACGTGTTGGGTGGGTTGGCGGCCGAGCGCGACCGCGCGCACCAGGCCGACGCCGGGGTGGGCACCGACCTGGGTCCCAGCCGCCTCCTCCACGTCGTGGCGCGGCCGGCGCGAGCCGCCCGCTACGCGGAGCTGGCCCGCCCCCTCCCGCCCGGAGTGGCTGAACGGCTGCCCGGTCGGCTTTGGTCGCATCAGGCCGAGGCCATCGGCCTCGCCCGGGCTGGACGCTCCGTGGTGGTGGCCTCGGGCACTGCGTCCGGCAAGTCGCTCTGCTACCAGGTGCCGATGGCAGAGGCGGCCCTGGCGCGCATCCGACCCGGCACTGGGCTCGTGCTGTTCCCCACGAAGGCGCTGGCCCATGACCAGCTCCGCGCCCTCACCGCACTCGGGTTCCCGGGCGTCGTCGCCGGCGCCTATGACGGCGACGCCAGCCCCGAGGAGCGCACCTGGGTGCGCAAGCACGCGTCGGTGGTGCTCACCAACCCCGAGATGCTCCATGCCGGCCTCCTCCCGCACCACCAGCGCTGGGCCACCTTCCTCGGCCGGCTGCGCTACGTCGTGGTCGACGAGCTGCACACCTTCCGGGGCGTGTTCGGGAGCCACGTGGCCCAGCTCGTGCGCCGCCTGCATCGGCTCGCCGTGCATCACGGAGCCGACCCGGTGTTCATCTGCTCGTCGGCCACCATCGGGGAGCCGCAGCGCCTGGCCTCCGCCCTCACCGGGGTGGACGTCACGCCGGTGCTCGACGACGGCTCCCCCTGCGGCCCGCGCACCATCGCGCTCTGGGAGCCGCCGCTGATCGACGCACGGTCGGGGACGCGGGCCTCTGCTCATCGGGAGTCGGCCGCCGTCATGGCTGGGCTGATCGACAGTGGTCGCACCACGCTCGGCTTCGCTCGTAGCCGGCGGGGGGTGGAGATCGTGGCCGCCGACGTTCGGCGTCGCCTGCCGCGCTCGCAGGGCCAACGGGTGCGCGCCTACCGGGGTGGCTACCTGGCCGAGGAACGTCGCGCCATCGAGGACGAGCTGTCGGCCGGCCAGCTCACGGGTGTGGTCGCCACCTCGGCCCTCGAGCTCGGCATCGACGTGGGTGGCCTCGATGCGGTCGTGATCGACGGCTTCCCCGGCACGATCGCGTCGTTCTGGCAACAGGCCGGCCGTGCGGGCCGATCGGGGGCCGCCTCAGCGGTGGTGCTGGTGGCGGGCAACGACCAGCTCGACCAGTGGCTGGCCGCCCACCCCACCGAGCTGCTCACGCGCACGCCGGAGCCCGCCGTGGTGAACCCGGCCAACCCCTACGTTGTCGACCCCCACCTCCGCTGTGCGGCCCACGAGCTCCCGCTCACCCACGCCGATCAGCGCTGGTGGCCGGGTGTCCTCGATGACGGTGTCCGTCGACTCGTGCAGGCCGACGAGCTGGCCGTGCGGCACCGGGGCCGCCGCCGGGAGCCCATCGCCGTATGGGTCGGCTCCGGGTGGCCGTCCCACGGCGTGGGGTTGCGCAACGCGTCGGGAGCGCCGGTGCGCATCGTCACCGCGGAGGGTCAGCGGGCGATCGGCGATGTGGACCGCGCACGAGCGCCCGAGCAGGTGCACGCCGGCGCCTCCTACGTCCACCAGGGCCAGCACTGGCGGGTGGTGGAGCTCGACCTCGACGTGGGCGTGGCGCGGGTGGAGCCCGATGACGGCTCCACCTACACCGTCCCGCGCCGGGACATCCAGATCCGTCTGCTCGAGGTGGACGCCGACCGCGCCATCGGCCACGCGCGGCTCCACCTCGGCACCGCCGAGGTGCACTCGACGGTGGTGGGCTTCCAGCGCAAGGACGCCCTCACCGGCGCCCTCGTGCACACCGAGGCCCTGCATCTGCCGTCGGCCACCCTCGTGACGAGGGCCATCTGGTACGTCCTCGAGCCTGAGCTCGTCGAGCGGGCAGGGCTGGACGCGGCTCGGCTGCCGGGGGCCCTGCACGCCATCGAGCACGCCGCCATCGGGATGCTGCCCCTGTTCGCGATCTGCGATCGATGGGACGTCGGGGGCGTGTCGACGGCCCGGCAGGCCGACACCGATCGCCCCACCATCGTGATCTACGACGCGATGCCCGGCGGAGCCGGCGTGGCCGAGCTGGGGTTCGAGGCCGCCGACCGGCACCTCGCCGCCACCTACGAGAGCGTGTCGGCCTGCACCTGCACCAACGGCTGCCCGTCGTGCATCCAGTCGCCCAAGTGCGGCAACGGCAACGAGCACCTCGACAAGGCGGCCGCCCTCGACCTCCTCCGGGTCGTGCTGGCGCGCTAGCCCGCCCTCAGGTTGCGGGGGCCCCGAGCGCGGTGCTGCGCACCAGGGTGGCCTGCACGATCAAGCGCTGGCGGGCGCTGCCCTTCGGGTGGCAGGTGGTGAGGGTGAGGGTGGCCTCGTCGGGGGTGTTGGCCAGCACCTCCAGGGCCTGGGGCGACACCACGAAGGGGTCGCCGGTCACCTGGTAGGTGCACGAGCCGATCGGGGTCTCCAGGGTGATCTCTTGGCCCGTCCGCAGCTGATCGAGGTTGTGGAAGGGACGGCCGTAGGTGGTGCGGTGACCGGCGATGGCCACGTTGCCGATCTCGCAGGGCAACGGGGTGTCGGCGTAGTGGCCGGCCCCGGCGCGGAGCGCGCCGTCGGTGGTTCCCTCCACCACCACCACGTCGACTCGGATGTCGGGGATGACGATGCGGGTGAGGCTGTCGCCCTCGTCGATGGTGCGCTGGACGTAGGCCTCCCGGAGCTCCGGGCTCTGGAGGCGGCGGTCGAGCTGCGACTGGAGACGGTCCTGGAGGAGGTTCGTGTAGAAGGGGAAGCCGATCGTGCCGATCGCCACGGCGAGCAGACCCACCGACGCAGTGGTGAGGGCGACGCGGCTGCCGCGACGGGACAGCAGGGCGGTCTTGACGGGGCGCCGGTCTGGTACCGGGGCGAGCTCTCGGGGGCGCAGGTGGGCCGGAAGCGGCGGCCGCGCGAGCGGTCCGAAGACCGACAAGGCGCCGACCATGAGGATGATGGTGGTGGCAGCGAGCAGGGGGGCCATGGGCGAGGGGTGGTGCGCGTTCGGGGCAGACCAAGGGTACGCCCACTGAGGGCGAGGGAGCAGGACGGCCCGGCGGGCGGTGGGTCATGGCTCGCTCGCCTCGACGCGCATGGTGGCGGTGGACCGGATCGTGCGGTCGCCGATCAGGGCGCCGACCAGGGGCACGTCGAGGTGGGCCCGGTAGGCGACCTCCACCTGCACCCGACTGCCTGCCGCGCCCCGGCCAGTCACCGTGACCGCGAGGCGGCTCGGGTCGAGGCCGCTCGAGACCCGGGCGGCGGCACGCGCCGCCCCCGGGTCGGGGTCGGTGGCCGCAGCGCGGGCTGCCTCCCGGGAGGCGTGGGTGACCAGCACGACGTCTCGTGCCAGCAGGCCCACCTGCAGCACCGCCAGCAGGAGCACGACGACCACGGGCAGCAGGAGGCCGAGCTCCACCGAGGCCTGGCCGCTCTCGTGGGGCCCGGCGGGCCCGCGCCGCGGTCCGCTCATGACACCTGGCTGAGCACCCGGTCGAGCACCGAGTTGAGCAGACGGGTGATCTTGTCGGTCTTGGTGGCCCACGCCACGAGGAGCAGCGCGACGCCGGCCGCGCCGAGGAGCACGAGGGCGTACTCGGCGGTGGACTGGCCGCGGTCGTCAACGAGGCGGCGGCGAACGCGAGCGGCCGCCGCCAGTGCGACGACCTGAAGGGATACGAGTGTCTGGAGCATGGAGGACCTCCGATGGGTCAGCTGGTTCAGGTGGGCAGCGCGTCGAGCGACGCTGCGAGGAGGGGGACGACGGTGAGCAGGGCAAAGGCGGGCAGCACGCAGGTCACCAGTGGCGCCAGGAGCCGAACCGGCACCCGCCGGGCCTCCAGCTCAGCCCGTCGCCGTCGGTCGAGCCGCAGCTCGAGGCCGGCTCGCTCAAGCCCGGGCATGAGGGGTACGCCGTAGCGCAAGTGGTCGACGAGCACGTCGGCCAGAGCACGGGCGCGGTCGCCGAACGGGGCCAGCTCGGCCAGCAGCGCGTCGGCTCGGGGACGCCCGGCGGCGGCGGCCTCGTGGGCGGCGACCAGTGCGTGACCTATGGGTGCGGGGATGTGCACGGCCACCAGGGGGTGGGCGACCGGCAGCGAAAGCCCGGCGCTGCAGCTCAGCGCGAGGAGGTCGACGAGGTCGGGGAGGGCATCGCGCACGAGCTTCGCCAAGGCCCGATCGGCTCGGAGGGCGCCGATCCGCCGTCGGGTCCACAACGCCAGCGGCAGGATCACGGCGAGAGGAGGGGCGACCAGGCCAACCAGCGCCAAGGCCGAGATCGCGGCGTGGCGTCGCTGGCGCGGGCCGATGGTCGGTGCAGGCCAGCGCCGGGCGAGGCGTCGCCCGGTCGGTCGTGGGGCCGCTCCGATCGCCAGCCCCGCCATGGCACCGAGAGCCAGCGCCCTCATGCTGCGCTCCTCACGATCCGAGCCATCCACGTCGCCCCTAGCCCCTCGAGGCCCACGCCCAACGCCAGACAGGCCAGCCCCATCCTCGTGGTGAAGAGGAAGGCGACGGCCTCTGGCTGGATGGCGGCGACGAGCGCCGTGAAGGCGAGTGGGGCAATGGCGAGCACGCCCGCCGAGGTCCGGGCCTGGGTGGCCAGCGACCGGGCCTCTCCTTCCAGCTCGCGGCGCTCGCGCAACGTGGCCGCCACGCGATCGATGGCGCGGGCCACCTCGCCTCCAGCGTCGGCGCCCAGCGTGAGGCCGGCCGCGACCAGCCGCACGTCGGCCGACGCACCGGGCCGCTGGGCCCAGGCGGTGGTGGCGGTGGTCACCGAGGCGCCGTGGGCGATGGCAGCCGTCACTTCGCCAAGCTCTCCGCCGAGCGGCTCGGGGAGCGCCGCGGCCACGCCGGCCAGGGCGGTCCCCACGGCCTGCCCGCCCCGCAGCGCCGAGGCCAGGCGGTCGAGGGCATCCGGAAGCTGGGCATCCCGCCGAGCCATGCGGCGTGCAGGGCGGAGCCGATCGAGCAGCTCGACCCCGGCGGTGACGAGCTCGGTGGCGACCATGGCGGCCGAGCCGTGCGGGGCCAGCAGGTCTGCATGCCCAGGAAGGCGCCGGACTGGTGGGCGCGCCGCAACCCCGATGACGGCCGCGGCTGCCGCGGCACCGGCGAGCAGCTCGATCATCGGCACCAGCTCGGATCGGGCGGCGCCGCGGCGGCCCGCGGTGCTCGCTGGGGCAGGTCGTGCACCCCCGTGGGGCCGGCGAGGAGCCGGATGCGCGGTCCGTCCGTGGGGGCTGGATCGACCACCTCGCCGACTGCGACCACGCCTCGGTCCCCGGACGCGCCGCGGGCGACCTGCACGACGAGGTCGACGGCGGCGGTGAGCTGGTCGCGCACGGCGAAGAGGGGCAGGTCGACGTCGGCCGAGAGAACCATGACCTCGAGCCGGCGCAAGGCGTCGACGGGGGAGTTGGCGTGGCAGGTGGACAACGAGCCCTCGTGGCCCGTGTTCATGGCCCAGAGCATGTCGATCGCCTCGGCCCCCCGCACCTCTCCCACGATGATCCGGTCGGGCCGCATGCGCAGGGCGTTGCGCACGAGCTGGCGGATCGACATCGCGCCCAGCCCTTCGGCGGTGGCGGGCCGGGCCTCGAGGCGCACGACGTGGGCGGCGGGCAGCCGCAGCTCGGCGGTGTCCTCCACGGTGACGATCCGCTCGGTGTCGGGGAGGAGTGCCCCGAGGGCGTTGAGCACCGTGGTCTTGCCGGCGCCGGTGCCCCCGCTGACGACGATGTTGGCTCGGGCCTGAACGGCCCAGGCCAACAGCTCGGCCACACCGGGCGGACAGAGCGCGCCGAGGGGGATGCGGCGCGCCCCGAAGCGGCGGATCGTGATGCATGGTCCGTCGACCGCCAGCGGCGGGACGACGACGTTGACGCGCGACCCGTCGGGCAGTCGGGCGTCGGCCACGGGTGAGGTGCGGTCGGCGCGGAGCCCGAGTGGCCCGACGATGCGCTCGATCAGGAGGTCCACCTGGGCTGGCGCGAGGCGCAGCTCGGTGGCGTGGAGCCGGCCGGCGCGCTCGATCCACACGGGTCCGGTGCCGTTGACCATGATCTCGGTGATGGCAGGGTCGTCGAGCAGCGGCTCGAGGGGGCCCAGCCCGGTGGCCCGAGCCGTGACGGCATTGGCCACCGCGGCGACGTCGTCGTGGCCCAGCAGCGGGTGCGCCCGCCGAACCGCCTCCAGCACCTGCCCGAGGTCGGCGCTGCGGCGCGGGTCATCGCACAGCAGCCGGGCGTGGAGGGCCTCGACCACGCCCTCCAGGGCGGCGTCACGCGGCACGAC
>DAIQBC010000061.1:0-11006 GCA_036781345.1 Acidimicrobiales bacterium
CCGACTCGCCTGCCAACGCGATGCGCAGCGGGTCGCCGCCGTGTCCGGCCACGTGATCGGCCACCCACGCCCAGGCCGCGCAGGCGTCCTCGACCGCGGCCGGGAACGGATGTTTCGGGGCCAGGCGGTAGTCGACGTTGCAGACCAGCCAGCCCTGCGACGCGTAGGCCGCGGCCAGCGCGCGGTGCGACCGCTTGGAGCCGATCGCGAACGCGCCGCCGTGCAGGTAGATCAGCACCGGGTGCGGCCCCGGCCGCTGCGGAACCAGCAGGTCCATGCGGACGTCGGCGGGATCGACGTAGTACGCCGGCGGTTGGCTCGTCTCCAGCACGCGGTGCGCCCGGGTGGTGTCGGCCACCGTCACCCCCGCCAGTGCCACCACGATGTGCCGGCTGGTGGGCTCCAGCCTCGGTGGACGGGGGTAGTCCCACACCGACTCTTGTCCGGGGCCCGGTTCGACGCGGTGGATCGACATGCGGCAAGCATGGCGGGCGTGGGCACCGACGCCAACCCGATCGACGACCCCTCGGACGCCGCCACCCTGCGCCGCTACGCCGACGACCTGCTCGACGCCGTCACGGCGGCCCTGCCTGGCTGGGTGGAGCGCTCGGTGCTCCAGCGCTACGAGGCGTGGGCCGGGTCGGCGGCGCCACCCGAGGTTGCCACCGCGGCTCGTGCCGCGGGGGAGCGGGCCGTGGCGGAGGTCGCCCCCCGGCTGGCCGAGCTGCTGGCCACCGACGTCGATGCCCAGCGCAGCAACCCACTAGCCATCCTGCGCAGCGCAGTCCGCCACCCGAGCGACGTGCTTGCCGCGGCCGGTGTCCCCGCCGTCGAGCGCGACCCCCAGGCGCAGCGCCTCTTCCCCGACGACGTCTACGACCTCGGCCCCGCCGCCTTCGCCGACCTGCACCCGACCGTCCGCGAGCCTGGCCTGGTCTGGGGCGCGGCCAAGGCCCACATCCACCTCGCCCGCCGCCGCGCTCGCAACTAGGGCTCCTCGTCGTCGGGACGCTCGAAGCGCTGCCAACCGGCGTCGGTGATCGAGCGGGCCTCGAAGAACAAGCAGTCGCTCGGGCAGGCGAACGGGGCCACCTCGGCCATGTCGACCCGGCAGCGCTGTACGACGTCGCCCGAGGGCATCGTGCGGGTGGAGTAGTGGCGGCAGTCCTTCCGCACGGCCATCGGGGGAGTCTCCCACGACCCGACCACTAGCCTGCGGCCCGTGGCTGACCGTCTCGTCGTGATCGGGGGCGACGCCGGCGGCATGGCGGCGGCCATGCAAGCGCGCCGCCGCCAGCCCTACCTGGAGATCGTCGCCCTCGAGAAGGGGGCGTGGACCAGCTACGCCGCCTGTGGCATCCCCTACCTCGTTGCCGGTGACGTGGACGCCCTCGAGGACCTCGTGGCCCGCTCGCCGCAGGAGTTCCGCGACCAGCACCGCATCGACGTGCGCCTGCACCACGACGTGGTCGGCATCGATGTCGCCACCCGCCGCCTCGAGGTGCACGATGTCGCCCACCAGCGCACGATCTCACTGCCCTTCGACCAGCTCCACGTGGCCACGGGTGCCCGCCCGACCCGGCCCGACCTGCCAGGGATCGGCCTCGACCACGTCAAGGGAGTGCAGACCCTGGACGACGCCAAGACCCTGCTCGATCACGCTCGGGTGTCCCGCTGCGAGTCGGTGGTGGTGGTGGGTGGCGGCTACATCGGGCTGGAGATGGCCGAGGCCTTCGTGCGCTGGGGTGCGCGGGTCACCCTCCTGGAGGGCTCCGACCAGCTGATGGGCACCCTCGACGCCGACATGGCCGGGCGGTTGCTCCAGCCGATGCTGGGCATGGGGATCGACGTGCGCCTCGGCACGCCGGTGGCGGGGTTCGATGTCGGCCATGTCCTCCTGCCTGACGGCAGCGTGCTGCCCGCGGATCTCGTCGTGCTGGGCCTGGGGGTGACACCCAACGGTGAGCTGGCCGCCGAGGCGGGGGCCGAGACCGGCCCTCGGGGCGCGCTCATGGTTGATCGACGCCAGCGCACGAGCCTCGAGGGCGTGTACGCGGCGGGTGACTGCTGCGCATCGCACCACCTCGTGTCGGGGCGGGCTGTCCACGTCGCCCTGGGCACCGTGGCCAACAAGCAGGGTCGGGTCGCTGGCATCAACATCGGGGGTGGGTACGCCACCTTCCCGGGGGTGCTCGGCACCGCCATCACGAAGGTGTGCAACCTCGAGGTGGCCCGCACCGGCCTCACGGAACGTGAGGCGGCCGCCGACGGCTTCGAGGCGCTGGCGGCCACGATCGACGCCACCACCATCGCCGGCTACATGCCCGATGCCCGGCCGATGACGGTCAAGCTGGTGGGCGAGCGGGGCACGGGCCGCCTGCTCGGGGCACAGATCGTGGGGCAGGAGCGCTCCGCCAAGCGGATCGACACGCTGGCCACGGCCCTGCACGCTCGCATGCGGGTCGACGAGCTGATCGACCTCGACCTGGCGTACGCCCCGCCGTTCTCCAGCACGTGGGACCCGGTCCACATCGCCGCTCGCCGCCTGGTTGACCGCCTGTAGCAGACTGGGGCATGGCTCTGGCGACCAGACGTGCCGCCCTCGAAGGTGATCACAGCCTCGGGGGGCGGGCACTGTGCACGGCCTACAGCGACCTCGTCGATGGCTGGTTGGCCGAGCTGCTGGAGGCCGCCGAGGCGGAGTGCGGTGCCGGCGGCGTGGCCGTGGTGGCCGTCGGCGGCTACGGGCGGTCCGAGCTGAGCCTGCAGTCCGACATCGACGTGGTGCTGCTGCACGCGGGGCGGCCCGACATCGCGACCCTGGCCGATCGCGTCTGGTACCCGATCTGGGACGAGGGCCTGAAGCTCGGTCACGCCGTCCGCACCACGCGTGATGCGCTCACGCTCGCTGCCGACGACCTCGACACGGCCACCTCGCTGCTCCAGGTGCGTCACGTGGCCGGCGAGGCGGCCCTGACCGAGGACCTGGCCCGCCGCGCGCTCGAGCAGTGGCAGAGGCGGTCCAAGCGCTGGCTCGGCGAGCTCTCCCGCCGGGTCCGAGCGCGCCATGAGGCGGCCGGGGAGGTGGCTTTCCTCCTCGAACCCGACCTCAAGGAGGGGAGGGGCGGGCTGCGCGACGTGCATGCGCTGCGCTGGGCCGGGTCGGCGCGGAGCCAGATGTGGCAGGGGGACGATCCCGTGCTCGAGGAGGCGTACAGCGCGCTGTTGTCGGCTCGAGTGGAGCTCCATCGCCGCACCCGTCGGCCGGGTGACCGGCTGTTGCTGGAGGAACAGGACGCCGTGGCGGCCGCGCTGCACGACGAGTCGGCCGACAGCCTCATGCATCGCCTGGCGGCGGCTGCCCGCACCATCGCCTGGCGCAGCGACGACGCCTGGCATCGCATCGATGCGTCGCTCAGCGGCCCGGTGGGCTGGCGGGCGCGGCGGGACAAGGAGATCGGCCCCGGGCTCCTGCTGCGCGAGGCCGAGGTGCACGTCACCGCCGACGCCGACCCGGTGGCCGATCCCAGCCTCGTCCTGCGCGCGGCAGCGGCCGCCGCCGCCGCCGACACCCGCATCACCCGTTCCTCCCTCGACCGCCTGGCGGCCACCGCCGGCCCGATCCCGGCACCGTGGCCCGATGACGTGCGCACGGCCCTGGTCGAGCTTCTGCTCACCGGCCACCACGCCATCCCTGTCATCGAGGCGCTCGACCAGATGGGCCTGTGGGCCCTCGTGCTCCCCGAGTGGGACGCGGTCCGCAGCAAACCGCAGCGCAACGCCTACCACCGCTTCACGGTCGACCGGCACCTGATCGAGGCGGCCGCCAATGCGGCTGCCCTCGTGGCGCACACCGAGCGACCCGACCTGCTCCTGCTGGGCGCCCTCCTCCACGACATCGGCAAGGGCTACCCGGGGGACCACACCGCCGTGGGGATCGATCTGCTCGCCACGATGGGTCCGCGGATGGGTCTCCCGCCGGCGGACGTCGCCGTGCTCCAGGCGATGGTGCGCCATCATCTGCTGCTCCCAGACGCAGCCACCCGCCGGGACCTCGACGATCCCGCCACCGTGGAGGGGGTGGCCGACGCGGTCGGCGACCTGCTGACCCTCGGCCTCCTCGCCGCCCTCACCGAGGCCGACAGCCTGGCCACCGGGCCGGCTGCCTGGGGGACCTGGAAGGCCGACCTCGTGCGGGACCTCGTGGCCCGGACCGCCCACGTGCTGGGCGGGGGCACTGCGGACGAGGTGCGGGAGGACTTCCCGACCGCCGAGCACCTCGAACTGCTCCATGCGGGCCACCAGGTGCTCCGCGGTGAGGGCGACCGCCTCACGGTGGTGGCGGCCGACCGCCAGGGCCTGTTCAGCCGGGTCACGGGCGTGCTGGCACTGCACGGCCTCGGTGTCCTCGACGCCGCCGTCACCAGCCTGGACGGGATGGCGCTGGAGGTGCTTCGCGTCGAGTCGACCTTCGGGCCAACGGTGGCCTGGCCGAAGGTGATCGCCGACCTGGAGCGCGTGCTGGAGGGCCGCCTGGCCCTCCAGGCGCGCCTGGCCGAGCGGGCTCGGACCTACAGCACCCGCCAGACGCGGCGTGTGGTGCACGAGCCGCCGTGGATCGTGGTCGACAACACCGCGTCACGCGACGCCACAGTCGTGGAGGTGCATGCCGTCGACGCCATCGGCGTGCTGTACCGGATCACGCGGGCGCTGGCCGAGCTCGAGCTCAACATCGTGTCTGCGAAGGTGCAGACGCTCGGTGAGCGCGTGGTGGACGCCTTCTACGTGCGCGACATGGCTGGTGACAAGCTCCTCGACCCGGCCACGCTCGTCGAGGTGGAGCGAGCCCTCCTGCACGAGCTGTCGTTGGTGCCACCAGGGGGCTCGGCGCCCGTCCCGTGACCCCCGATCGCCGACTCGCGTAGGTTGCTGCCATGGAGCGGATCGATGTCCTGGTCGTCACCTCTGACGAGGCTCGCGTCTCTGGCGCTCGCCTCGGGGAGCGGTTGCTCATCGGCGTTGACGACCTGCCGGTGGCTACCGGGTGGGAGCTGAAGCCCGAAGGGCTGTGCCGGGGCGACGTGTGCGTGCCGGTGCACGATCCGGCTGGGCTGGTGGACGGCGACCTCGTGGACCTGGCCCAGGTGGCGGCGCGCATCGGGGCGGTCATCGCGGTCGACGCTGGCGAGGGCATCGCGGTGTTCGGCGGTCCGGCCACCGCGGTCGCCGACGTCACCGCCGGCTCGCGCCAGGCTCCTGAGCTGGCCCTGCCCACCCTCGACGGAGGCGAGGTGAGGCTCAGTGACTTCGCCGGCCAGAAGCGGATGGTGGTGGCGTGGTCGTCGTGGTGCGGGTGCCGTCATGAGCTGGGCGCCTGGCAGGCCCTTCAGGAGGAGCTGGGGGAGCAGAACATCAGGATCCTGTCGGTGGCCCTCGACGAGGACGTCGATGCGGTGCGGCCCTGGGTGGACGAGGCCGGTGCGACCTTCCCTGTGATGGTCGACCGCGAGGGCATGCTCGCCGAGCGCTACGGCGTGGTCAACGTGCCCACCACGATCTGGATCGACGAGGACGACCAGATCGTGCGCCCCCCGGACATCGCCCCCGGTGACGACCGGTGGAAGGACTTCACCCAGAAGGACGCCGAGGCGCACCACGATGCCCTGCGGCGCTGGGTGAACGACGGCGAGGCACCGATGACCGACGACCAGGTGGTGGCCAACCACCGCCGTCGCACACCCGACGAACACCGGGCCCTGGCCCACCGCCGTCTCGCGATCCACCTGCGGCGCGAGGGCCGCCAGGCGGCGGCCGAGCGGCACATGGACCGGGCGGCGGAGCTGGCGCCGATGGACTGGACGATCCGACGCGGACTGTTGCCACTGCGCGGCCAGGACCCCTTCGGTGCGCCGTTCTTCGAGTTCTGGGAGGAGTGGGAGGCGGCCGGACGCCCTGGCTACGGCATCGGCCAGCCGCAACGCTGATGGCGGACTTGATCGGCGCGAGCGAGCACCGGGACCCGCCCACCCGGCAGGACCTCATGCGCTGGTCCGAGGCGCTGTCGGCCATCGCCCGCACCGGGCTCGGCTTCACGCAGAGCCTCTACGAGCGTGAGCGCTTCGAGGAGGTGCTCCACATCGCGGGCGACATCCGAGCCTCCCTGGCCGCCGACGCCGAGCTCGACGTGGAGCACTACGTCGAGGAGTGGATGCGCCATGTGGGTGAGGGCGTGGCCGGCTACGTGACGCCCAAGTCGGCCATCGGTGCTGTCGTCCACGATCAGGAGGGACGCATCCTGCTCGTGCAGCGGGCCGACTCGGGGGTGTGGCTCTACCCGACGGGCTGGGCCGACGTCGGCTACTCCCCAGCCGAGGTGGCCGTGAAGGAGGTGCTGGAGGAGACCGGCATCCACTGCGAGGTCAAGGGCGTGATCGCAGTGCTCGACGGCATGCGCATGGGCATGACCCGCATCCCGCTCTACTCCACCGTCTTCCTGTGTCGAGCCACCGGGGGCGCGCTCGACGCCCACCCGCTCGAGACGAGCGACGTCGGCTGGTTCGCGCAGGACGAGCTGCCGGCCATGACCGTCGGGGTCTCCCAGTGGGGCGACCACGCCTTCGCCGCCATCCGCGGCGAAGCCGTCTCCGTGCTGTTCGACCCGCCGCGCTCGATGCCCTGGCACAAGTAGGTTCGCCCGCATGGACCAGACCGCCATCCAGATAGCGGCGTCGGTGCGAGGTGGTGAGCGCACGGCGGTGGAGGTGCTCGACGAGTGCCTTGCCGCGGTCGCGGCCCGCAACGGCGACCTCAACGCCTTCGTGCACCTGGATGAGGCCCTGGCTCGTGCGGCGGCCGAAGCGGTGGACGCCGCGGTGGCGCGCGGCGACGACCCGGGATCCTTCGCCGGGGTGCCCTTCGGCGTGAAGGACCTCGAGGACTGCGCCGGCATGCCGACCAGCCACGGCTCCCTCGTCTTCAAGGGTCGCGGCCCCGTGGCCGAGGACTCCGTGCACGTCGCCCGCCTGAGGGCCGCTGGCGGGGTGCCCATCGGCAAGACGGCCGCGCCCGAGTTCGGCACGCTGAGCTTCACCAAGACCAAGGCATGGGGGATCACCCGCAACCCATGGGACCCGACGCGCACACCCGGCGGATCCTCCGGCGGCAGCGCGGCGGCGGTGGCGGCGGGCCTCGTGCCCGTCAGCACAGCCAGCGATGGCGGTGGCTCCACGCGCATCCCGGCTGGGTTCTCCGGCCTGGTGGGCCTGAAGCCGAGCCACGGTCGCATCCCGCACCCCGGCCCGTCAGGCTCGCAGACGGCCGTGTTCGGTCTGCTCACCACCACCGTGGCCGACAGCGCTCGCCACCTCGACATCACCGCCGGTCCCGACGACCGGGATCGGCTGTCGCTCCCGGTCTCGGGGCTGGGCTACGAGGACGTCATCGAGTCCCTGCCCGTGCGCGGTCTGTGGGCTCGCTGGTCGGTCGACCTCGGGTTCGTGGAGCACGTCGACCCTGAGGTGGCCCGGCTCGCGGAGGCGGCGGCCACCGCCCTCGTCGCGGCCGCCGGCCTCGAGCTCGACGGCCATGATGTGGTGCTCACCGACCCGGTGCGCACCTGGCTGAGCAGCGGGGCGATCGATCTGTGGCTCGACATCGACGAAGGGATGTGGCCGGGCGTCGCCGACGACCTGACCCGCTACTCGCGCGACGTGCTGCAGCAGACGCAGGACTTCCCGGTGTCGAAGTACGCGCGGGCGCTTCGGCGCCGCGAGCAGCTCACGCTCGACGTGGCGCACCTGTTCGGCGAGGTGGACGTGCTGCTCACGCCCACCACGGCCGTCCCCGCCTTCGCGGCGGAGGGCCCGCCGCCCGGCGGCGCCATGGCCACGCCGTTCACCATGCTGGCCAACCTCTGCTGGAACCCGTCGATCTCGGTGCCCGCAGGTCGCACCGAGGCCGGCCTCCCCGTCGGCCTCCAGATCACCGTGCCCCGCCACCGTGACGACCTCGCCCTCCGCCTGGCCAGGATCTCCGAGCAGACGACCCCCTGGCCGCGCCACGCGCCCACGTCAGCTCGCTGACGGAGTGACGACGCCGGAGCTACTGCTCCCGCAGGAAGCGCTCGACCTCTTCGGCGAGGGAGTCGGCGGTGGGCAGCACGCCCGGTTCCACGTCGTGGCGCTCCTCGAGGGACGCCACGTAGGTGGCGGTCTCCTCATCGGCGTCGACGAGCTCGCTGACCTGGCGCTCGTAGGAGGCCGACGCGATCTCGAGGTCGGTGGTGGGCACCCACGTCTGGAGCATGGAGGCGGCCCGCTCGATGAGGGCCAGGGCCGCCTTGGGTGACGGGGCGCCGGGCACGTAGGCGGGGACCGTGGCCCACAGCGAGGCCGACCGCAGGCCAGCGCGTCGCCAGGCGTCGTGGAGCACGCCGACGATGCCGGTGGGACCCTCGTACTGGGAGGGCTGCAGGTCGAGCCCGCTCACGACCTCGGGGTCGTAGGCCGTGCCGACGATCGGGGTGGGCCGGGTGTGGGGCACCTCGGCCAGCAGTGCGCCCAAGGTGAGACAGAGGCGGGCGCCCTGCTCCTGGGCGACCGCCGTGAGCTGCTCGCAGTAGGTGCGCCAGCGCAGCTGCGGCTCGGTGCCGATGATGAGCAGCACGTCCTGGTCGGCGCCGGGCACGGTGCCGGCGTAGATCTCCGTGGTCGGCCACACGATCTCGCGCATCCCGTCGTCATCGAGCCGCACCTCCGGCCGGGTGGAGGTGAAATCGTAGAACTCCTCCGGGTCGACCTCGGCCACCAGCTCCGCGTCCCAGCGCTCGACGAGGTAGCGGGCCGCGGTGGTGGCGGCATCACCGGCGTCGTTCCAGCCCTCGAAGGCGGCGATGACGACCGGCTCCCGTAGAGTTGGCCGGGTCGTCCAGCGGACGTGGTCCATCGCCCCACCGTACCGTCGGGCACGCCAACCACCCCCGGCACAACTCCCATGCTCCTCCGCATCCTCGCCGCCTTCATCCTTGGTCTCGCCGTCCTGGTCGTGTTCGTCGCCCCGGCGTCGTCCATCGGGCGCGACAACCCCGTTGCGGCCACGACCACCACCATCTCCGACCTGCCGGGCACCACGCTCGAAGCGCAGCAGCGTGATGACGGCAACACCTCCCCGGCGCCGTGGCTGATCGGCTCGGCCCTCGCCGCCGCGTTGTCCATCGGCGTTGGCGGCACGATCCTCAAGCGCCACCAGAGCTGACCCGGGCCGGTCCCGTGGCGGTGCGGCGAGGCGGGGTTCGGGGGTGGGACGTGCCCGTCAGGCGGCGGGGGACGCGACCCGGGTCGAAGCTGCATCGCGGGCGAGTGCCGGGCTGTCCAGCCGCCGCGCCAGCCCGTCGACCAGCCAGTCCTCCCGCGCCCGGGCCTCGACGGCTCGGCGAGCGTTGGCGAGGGCGCCCGCGTTGCCGAGCGACCGCACGAACGAGGTGATCGGGTTCACCTCGTGACTGTCGCGCCGGCGTGTGACAGCGACGACACGTCGAGGTGAGCGCAGTGTCTCGGGCGGATGAACGTTGTCTGCCGCGGCGGCCCGCTCGCGCGAGGCGGGGCGCAGCGGTCGCAGCGGGGGCGCCTCGGTAGGATCCGGACCATGCCAGGAACCAGCACCGTGCGCACCGTGGCCGAGGTGATGAGCTCCCCGGCCATCACCGCCGAGTCGTCCGAGAGCATCGCGGCGGTGTCGCAGCGGATGGCCGAGAAGAAGAAGGGTTCTGTGGTGATCGTAGACGGGCAGCGCCCGATCGGCATCCTCACCGAGCGGGATCTCGTGCGGTTCAACGCCACAGGTGCCGCAGCAGCCGACACGAAGGTCAGCGAGTGGATGACGCAGCCGGTCGACTGCGCGGCGCCCGACCTGTCGGTGCAGGCGGCCTTCCACGAGTTCGCCGAGCACGGCTACCGCCACCTCCCGGTGGTCGACGACGGCAAGGTCGTCGGCGTCGTGTCGCTGCGGGCGCTCATGGGCGTGGCCCAGATCCAGCCCGTGGTGCACCCGTCGAACATCGAGGCGCCCCCGGGGCTCGAGGGCGTCATCGTGGCCGAGACCTCGGTGGGCGACGTGCGGGGCCTCGAGGGCTTCTACCACTACCGCCAGTACAACGCCGTCGAGCTGGCCGACAAGCTCCCGCTGGAGGACGTGTGGCACCTGCTGATCGACGGCCACCTGCCCAGCGCCGGCGAGCGGGACGCCTTCGCGGCCGAGGTGAAGCCGCTGCGGGTCGTGCCGGCGTCGGTCGACGCGCTGCTGCCGGCGCTGGCGGCGTCGAGCCAAACGGTGATGGAGGCGGTGCGCTCGGCCATGTCCATGGTCGGCGCGGCCGAGGGCTATCAGCCCACCCTCGACATCGACCGGGCCGAGCGCCGCCGCAACGCGCTGCAGATGTGTGCGGTGATGCCCACGCTGATCATGGCGATCCACCGGTTGCAGCAGGGCCAGCAGCCGATCGCTCCTCGCGACGACCTCGGGTATGGGGCCAACTATCTCTGGATGCTCACCGGCGAGGAGTTCGACGCCGACAAGGGGCGGGCCGTCGAGCAGTACCAGATCACCACCATCGACCACGGCTTCAACGCCTCGACCTTCACCGCTCGGGTGATCTGCTCGTCGGGCGCTGACGTCGCCGCCGCGGTGGTGGGTGCCATGGGGGCGCTCTCCGGGCCCCTGCACGGCGGTGCCCCGTCCCGGGCCTTGGCCCTGCTGGAAGCGATCGGCACCGTGGAGAACGCCCGCCCCTACCTCATCGACCACATCGGCCGAGGCGAGAAGATCATGGGGTTCGGTCACCGCGTCTACAAGACCGACGACCCGCGCTCGCTGTTCCTGCGGGGCGTGGCCGAGCGCATCGGTGCCGACCGGGTGGAGTTCGCCAAGGTCGTCGAGAAGACCGTCGTCGAGGTGCTCGGCGAGCTGAAGCCGGGGCGCAACCTCTACGCCAACGTCGAGTTCTACGCCGG
>DAIQBC010000062.1:0-10968 GCA_036781345.1 Acidimicrobiales bacterium
GTCGGTGCGGCGGTGGCCGGCGTCGTCGCGCGACACGGGCGGCTCGACGTGGTCGCCAACGTGGCCGGCATCCCCCAGTTCGGGCGCGTCGACGACCTCGACGACCAGGAGTGGGAGCGCCAGCTCGATGTCAACCTCTCCGGGCCGTTCCGCGTGTGCCGAGCCTCGCTGCCCGCTCTGCGGGCGAGCCGCGGTTGCATCGTGAACGTGGCGTCGGTCGCTGGACTCGAGGGGCAGCCTTACACCGCCGCCTACTGCGCCTCGAAAGGTGGGCTCGTCCTCCTGACCAAGGCCCTCGCGGTCGAGCTGGCCGTCGATGGCGTGCGGGTGAACTGCGTGTGCCCGGCCGCCGTCGACACGCCCCTGCTCGGGGTGGTGGCGGAGCGCATCCCGGCGGACGTCGATCGCCGGCTGATGAGGCGCCTCGAGATGCTTCTGCCCGGCCTGGTCTCGGCGGATCAGGTCGCGGAGGCGGTCGCCTACCTCGCCTCTGACGCGGCATCGATGATCACCGGCCAAGCCCTCGCCCTCGACGGCGGCCGCTCGGCCTGACCACTGCCGGGCCGAACCTCGTGACGAAGGGCCCTACCGGTCAGGCCGGGGGAGGGGGACCATGAAGTCGACGAGCAGGAGGTGCTGGTCATGGCTGGATTGGTCAAGAAGGGTGATACGAAGGTCGAGCGGACCGATGTGTTCGATCGCTTCGACCGCATGTTCGATGACTGGATGAGGGTCTTGCCGCTGCGGCGGCCCGGGGTGCTTGCCCGGCAGTGGATGGCCGAGGACATGATCCGGGTGGATGAGTTCCGTGAGAACGGCAACCTGGTGATCCGGGCCGAGGTGCCGGGCATCGATCCGGACAAGGACGTGGAGCTCACGGTGAGCGACGGGTTGCTGCGCATCGACGCCGAGCGCCGCGAGGAGGAGACGGAGGAGAAGAAGGGCTACGAGCGCCATGAGCTGCGCTACGGGTCGTTCTCCCGGACGCTTCCGCTTCCCGAGGGGGTCTCGGAGAAGGACATCAAGGCCACCTACAAGGACGGCATCCTCGAGATCCGCGTCCCCTCGCCGGAGCCGAAGCCGGTAGTTGCGACGAAGATCCCGATCGCCAAGACCTGACGTGTCTTCCCCGGGGACGGGCGGGTCCCCGGGGAGTCAGTCGGAGTCAGTCGACGCGGATGCGCTCGTCGGGCGTCGGGACCACCGTGGTCCAGTGAAGCTGGTCCGCAAGGCGCTGACGGAGCGCCTCGCTGGCGGGGGCCTCGCCGTGCACCACGAAGGCGGCGTCGGGGACGTTGGGAGACCGACGGAGCCAGTCGACCAGCTCGTCGGCATCCGCGTGCACGGAGAAGGCGCCGGTCTGGATGATCTCGGCGCGCACGGGCACGTGGCGACCGAGGAGCTTGACGGAGCGGGCACCGTCGGCAAGGAGTTGGCCGCGTGTGCCAGGGGCCTGGAACCCTGCCAGCACGATCGTGTTTCGTCGGTCAGGCAGGCGCTGGGCAAGGTGGTGCAGGACGCGGCCGCCGGTGGCCATGCCCGACGCCGAGATGATGATGGACGGGTAGCGCAGGTCGTTGAGCGCCCGTGACTCCATCGGGTCCGCTACCTCGTGGAGCTCGCCGGCGGCGTCGAAGAGGTCGCCGCCGGTAACGGCGCGCAGCTCAGGGTCGCCACGCGCGATGGCCTTGCGGTACACGTCGAGCACCTTGAGGGCCATTGGGCTGTCGGCGTAGATCGGAAGCCGCGGGATCCGGCCCTGCTCGGTGAGCCGGCCGAGCGCCATGAGCACGACCTCGGTGCGGTCCACGGCAAACGCGGGGATGACGATCATCCCGCCCCGCTCCGCGGTGCGGGTGATGGCTCGGGCCAGCAGGTCCAGGGCGGCGGCTTCGTCGTCGTGACGGCGGTTCCCATAGGTCGACTCGGTGACGACGATGTCCGCGGCCGGTGGACCGTCTGGTGGCTGCAGGAGTGGGTGATGAGGTCGGCCGAGATCGCCGGTGAACAGCAGGGTGCGGGCCGGTCGGGCGAGGCGCAGCTCGACCGTGGCGGAGCCGAGGATGTGGCCCGCCGGATGCAGGCGGGCGCGCACTCCGCCAGCCACGTTGACATCGTCGCCGAAGGCCACGCTCGTGAGCTGTGCCTCGGCGCGGGTGGCGTCGTCCTGCGTGTAGAGGGGAAGGGCCGGATGGTGCTTCGAGTAGCCCTTGCGGTTGGCGTAGGCCGCCTCCTCCTCCTGGAGGCGGGCGGAGTCGTCGAGCACGATCCTGGCCAGCGCCGCTGTGAAGGGAGTGCAGAAGGCTGGGCCGGCGAAGCCGTCGCGGACCAGCGCGGGGAGGTACCCGACGTGGTCCAGGTGCGCGTGGGTGAGGACGACCGCGTCGATGGCGGCGGGGTCGACCGGGAAGGGAGCCCAGTTCCGCAACCGCAGGTCCTTCCTGCCCTGGAAGAGCCCGCAATCGACGAGGACCCGAGCGTCGCCCGTCTCCAAGAGGAAGCGGCTGCCCGTGACGGTCCCCGCACCACCGAGGAAGCGGAGGATCGGCGCACGAGCTGTCGCATCGGTCACTGGTCGACCTCCTGCAGGCGCTGCTTCAGGTAGCTGTCAAGGATCTCGAAGGTGATGACACCGACCACCTGCCCGTCTCTCGTCACCGCGACCGGATCCTTGGTCATCTGGGCGGCGACCTGCTCGAGCGGCTCGTTGGCATCCACCGCCCGGCCCACCGCGAGACGGCCCACCCGCGTCGAGGGCGCCGATCCGCGCAGCACACCAAGGTTCACCAGCCCGACGAAGGCACCGCTGGCGTCGGTGACCGGGTACGTCGGTTGAGAGGCGAGAGCGGCCACGCGGGCGGCCTCGACCGCGGGCATGTCCTCCCGCAAGGCAACGGGGCACGGCACGGCCAGGGCCTCCGCCCGAAGTGGCGCCAGAGCCGCATGGACCAGCACCGCCGCCTCCTCGGCCCGCCCGGCCACCACCACGAACAGGCCGATCACGATCAACCACACGCTGACGAGGAGGCCGACGGCGATCATCCCGGCCGCGAGCAACCGGCTGAGGTGCGCCGCCCGGCGGGTCGCGTCGACACGCGACATCCGGCGCTCGAGCAGCGCCCGGAAGACCCTGCCACCGTCGAGCGGGAACGCCGGGAGGAGGTTGAACCCGGCCAGCATGAGGTTCACCCACGCCAGCCGCGCCAGCAGCGGGCCGGCCCACACGCCGGGAGGGAGAAGGGGCAGCCCAGCCGCCGCGGCCAGCACGAACGCGAGCAGTGAGATGGCGAGGCTGGCGACGGGCCCCGCGGCGGCGATGGCGGTCTCATCCCGCCAGTCCTCAGGGATCCGCTCGAGGCGGGAGACACCGCCGATCGGGAGCAGGTCGATCTCGTGGACGGCGATGCCCTTCGACCGGGCGACCAGCGCGTGAGCCAGCTCGTGGACGACGACACAGGAGAACAGGGCCATGAGCCACCCGACCGCCTCGACCGGTGACTCCCCGCTGTCGCCGGCGGTCAGTGCCACGAGGCCGACAAGGACGAGGAACGTCACATGGACGCGGACGGTCACCCCCGCGATGACGGCCACGGGCACCGACCAGCGGCGGGCTGCGTGAGGTGCTTGGCGAGGGCGGGCGTCCATGCCCGCATGATGAGGCCGCGGTCGCTCGAGGCCCAGGGCCGAACGGCACGAACGGACGGGTCCCTCTACCCCGAGCGCCCGGAAGGGGCCAACGCCCCTCCTCGGGTGACGGTCGGCACTGGTGAGGTCTCGGATCAGCGCTGACGATGGGGGTGAGTTCGACGTCATTGGAGGTCCGTCATGCGCTTCCGTGATCGAGTGGATGCAGGCCGACGGCTGGCCCAGCGCCTCGAGGTGCTCCGCACCGAGCGTCCGGTGGTGATCGGACTGCCTCGGGGAGGCGTGCCCGTGGCGGCGGAGATCGCCAGGAGCCTCAAGGCGCCGCTCGATGTGCTCATCGTGCGCAAGCTCGGGCACCCGAGCCAGCCCGAGCTCGGCGTCGGTGCGATCGGCGAGGGCGACGTCACCGTCCTGAACCGCGAGCTCATCGAGCGGCTGGGCATCAGCCGCAGCGCCCTCCAGCAGGTCGCCGCGAACGAGGAGATGGAGCTGGAGCGCCGGGTCGTGCGGTACCGGGGCGATCGGGCGCGGGTCCCGGTGGCCGGACGGACGGTCGTCCTGGTCGACGACGGCCTGGCCACCGGGTTCACCGCCCGTGCCGCGATCGAGGTGCTCCGCCAGGCCGGCGCCCAGATGGTGGTGCTCGCGGTACCGGTGGCGCCGGTCGACACCGTGGCCGAGATGCGGGAGCTGGCCGATGCCGTGGTGTGCCTCGAGACGCCGCATCGGTTCCGCGCGATCGGTGAGTGGTACGACGACTTCCGGCAGGTCGGTGACGAGGAAGTCACCCGCCTGCTGACGAGCCTCGCTGCTCAGGGCCGTGATCCTGGAGCCGAGCCACACGCCGAGACCGAGGTGGAGGTCCTGGCCGGCAGTCACGTCCTCGCCGGCACCCTCGTGGTGCCCGACGCAGCCACAGGCCTGGTGCTGTTCGCCCACGGCAGCGGCAGCAGCCGGCTCAGCCCCCGCAACCGGTTCGTGGCCGAGACCCTCAACCGCGCCGGCATCGCCACGCTGCTCTTCGACCTGCTGACGGACACGGAAGCGACCGACCGGCGCAACGTCTTCGACATCGGTCTCCTGGGGCAGCGGCTCGTGGCGGCGACCGGCTGGTGCCGCACGCGGGACCTCCCCGAGCCCATCGGGTACTTCGGGGCCAGCACGGGTGCCGCCGCCGCCCTGCTCGCCGCCGCCGAGCTCGGACCGGCCATCGGTGCGGTGGTCTCGCGCGGGGGTCGGCCCGATCTGGCAGGGGCTCGCCTTTCCGCGGTGCGGGCGCCGACGCTGCTGATCGTCGGGTCCGACGACCATGAGGTGCTCGAGCTCAACCGTCGGGCGGCGGCTCGACTGGCGCGCTGCGAGCACAGGCTGGTGGTGGTGCCCGGAGCCACCCACCTGTTCGAGGAGCCCGGCACCCTCGAGCGAGCGGCTGACCTGGCCGCCGAGTGGTTCGGTGCTTACCTCGGGGCCGACGCGGCGCTGGCGCCGGGGTCCCCGGCATGACGGGGCGCGCCGTCTCCGCCGGTGGACCTCACCGCTGAGGTGTCGGTTTGTAGGGCCCCGCTTCGATCGTTCGGGTAGCGTGCGGCAACTCACTACGGCGTCCCCTTCGGCCGGGCGCCCGACAGTTCAGGATCCTCGGGGGGAACACGTGGCACGACAGCCCTGGCGCTTGGTCGCCGTCTTCATGACCCTGTCCCTCGTCGTGGTGGCGTGTGGCAACTCGGGCGACGACAGCAGTCCCACGACGACTGCCGGTGGCGGCACCTCGACCACTGCGGCGGAGGGCGGCGGGGAGCGGGACACCTTCGTGCCCATCTCCGGTGTGCCCGGGGTGACCGACGAGGAGATTGGCTTCGCGGCGATCGGCACCCGGGGCAACAACCCGTTGGGCACGTGCATCCTCGACTGCTACCTCGACGGCATCAAGGCCTACTTCGCCTTCCGCAACGACGAGGGCGGGATCTACGGCCGGCAGCTCGTCGTCGCCCAGGAGCTCGACGACGAGCTCGGGAACAACCAGGCCAAGGCGCTCGAGGTGACCTCCGGCGACAAGTCCTTCGGGGCCTTCGAGGCCACGTTGCTGGCCAGTGGCTGGGGCGACCTCGACGCCGCCGGCGTGCCCACCTACACCTGGGGCATCAACGCCACGGAGGCCGCCAACCGATCGCACATCTTCCCGAGCGCGGCGATCCGTTGCTCGAACTGCACCGGACGGGCGGTGCCCTACGCCATCAAGACGGCTGGTGCCAAGCACGCCGCGTCCATCGGCTACGGGATCAGCGAGAACTCCAAGGTCTGCACCAACGTGGTCGCGGACTCGATCAAGCAGTACGCCGCCAACATCGGCGCAGACGTGGCATACGTGAACGACAACCTCGCCTTCGGGCTTCCGAACGGCATCGGGCCAGAGGTCACGGCCATGAAGGACGCCGGTGTCGACTTCATCTCCACCTGCATCGACCTCAACGGGATGAAGACCCTTGCTCAAGAGCTCCAGCGCCAGGGCATGGACGACGTCGTCCTCTACCACCCCAACACCTACAACCAGCAGTTCGTCACCGAAGCCGGAGGCATCTTCGAGGGCGACTTCGTGGCGGTGGGGTTCCGCCCGTTCGAGGCCGACTCGGCCGGCTCCGCCCTCGGTGACTTCCAGACATGGATGGGCAAGCAGGGGAGCGAGCTGACGGAGCTGGCCATGGTGGGTTGGCTCAACGCCAGCCTCGCCTTCGACGGCCTGCTCGCGGCCGGCCCGGAGTTCGACCGGGACAAGGTGACCGCGGCCACCAACGCCATCACCGACTTCAACGCCGGCGGGCTGCTCGAGCCCATCGACTGGAGCCAGGCCCACACGCCCTACGACCAGGCCACGCGCAGCGTCGACAAGGGCAAGGAGTGCGCCGCCCTCGTGCGGGTCACCGACGACAAGTTCGTGACCGTCGCGCCGCCCGACAAGCCGTGGCTCTGTTGGGACAACGCCGACCTGGCCTGGTCGGAGCCGGTGCCCACCAACTTCGGCTGAGCCGAGCCTGACCACCGCATGACGTTCGCAGCCTCGGTCGGCAACGACGTCCTCCGTGCCCTCCTGCAGGGGGCGCCGCCGGGCACCGTCTACGCGCTGATCGCGCTCGGGTTCGTCCTCACCTACAAGACCTCGGGCGTGTTCAACCTGGCCTTCGGCGCGCAGGCCTACATCTCGGCGGCCATGTACTTCAAGGCCCACGTCGAGTGGGGGTGGCCCATCGTGCCGGCGCTCCTCGTGTCGGTGTTCCTGCTGGCTCCGGCGATCGGCCTGGTGCTCGAGCGCGTGATCTTCCGCCACCTGCGCACGGGATCCTCGGTGGCCAAGCTGGTGGTCGCGCTGGGGCTCTCGGTGGCCCTGCCCAACCTCTTCGACGTGCTCGCCGGCTTCGAGGCCGTTGCCGGTCGCACCCCGCAGGGCATCGTGCCCGACGGGGCGTCGGTGTTCTACGACCCCTTGGGTGTGTACGCGTTCAGCCGCGACGAGCTGGCCGCCATCGTCGTCGCCGTCATCGGCATGGTGGCGCTGGCCGGCCTCTTCCGGTTTACGGCCATCGGGCTCCAGATGCGGGCGGTGGTGGAAAGCCCCCGCATGACCGAGCTCAACGGCATCCGGGCCGACCGAGTGTCGGCGGTCAGCTGGGCGCTCTCGAGCCTGTTCGCCGGGATGGCCGGGGTGCTGATCGCCCCCCGCTTCAACACGCTGGCCGCCCCCGACTTCTTCAACCTGGTAGTGGTGGCCATCGCGGCAGCCGCCCTCGGGCGGCTCGTGAGCCTGCCCCGCGCCCTGATCGGCGGGCTCGGGCTGGGCACGTCGATCGCGCTCGTGAACACGTTCCTGCCGCGCTGGTCCAACGACCATGCCTGGCTGCGCCCGTTCCAGGAGAACCTGACGCCGGCGATGCCCTTCGTGGTGCTCTTCGGCGTCTTGGTGCTGTGGCCGGCGATCCGTCAAGCACGGGAGACCACCGATCCCTTGTCGGGGGTGGAGCCACCACCACCGTCGCTGGCGGCCGCCAGCCGCAGCGCCTTCCTCACCATCGGCACTCGGGTCTTCGCAGTGGTGTTCCTGGCGGGCGCCGGGCTGGTCGTGATGACGCGGGCCGACGCCTCGTGGCTGTTCCTGGTCACCCAGGCCGTGATCCTCTCCACCATCTACCTGTCCATCACCGTGATCACGGGGTTCGCCGGACAGATCTCGCTCTGCCAGGGCACCTTCGCCGCCATCGGGGGCTTCACCGTGTTCCAGCTGGCCGACCGCCAGAACATGTCGGTGCTGCTGGCCGCCCTCATCGGAGCATCGATCGCGGCCGTCGTCGGTGCCGTGCTGTCGCTTCCCGTGCTGCGCCTCGGCGGGATCTGGGTGGCGATCGCCACCCTCGCCTTCGCCTACTTCTTCGATGCGGTGATGGTGAAGTTCTCCTGGGTCGGCGGCGGCAACACGTCGCTCCTCCAGGGCACCCGGGTGCCGCGCCCCACGGTCGGGCCCTGGGACATGGCCAACGACCGCACCTTCCTCGTGCTGGCCGTGCTCGTGTTCGTGGTGGTGTCCATCGCGGTGATCCAGATTCGGGAGGGTTCGGTGGGTCGCACGCTCCGCGCCCTGCGCGGCAGCGAGCTGGCGGCGGAGTCGATCGGCATCTCTCCAGCCCGGGCTCGGATCACCGCGTTCGCGATCTCTGCCTTCATCGCCGGTCTCGGTGGAGCCCTGTTGAGCATCCATCAGCAGAACGTGAACTACGGGAGCAACTTCGCTCCGTTCGCGGCGTTGTTCTGGTTGGTGCTGGTCGTGTCGTTGGGCTCCCGCACGGTGGAGGGCGCCGCCCAGGCCGGGGCCGCCTACGCGCTCTTCGACGCCATCCTGCTCAAGGGAGCCCTCTTCGGGTGGCTGCTGCGCGGCGCGGACCGCATCCCGGGCATCTTCCCCATCTCGGCCAAGTGGCGGTTCATCCTCTTCGGGCTGGGCACCCTCCAGTTCGCCCGCCATCCCGAGGGGCTCGTCGAGCTCAACAAGCGCCGCGCCGCGGCGCGGGTCGAGGCGGTGCGCGCCCGCCGGGCGGCCCGACGGCAGGGGGAGCCAGTCGGATGACCTCCGTCCTGGAAGCGCGCGACATCCGCAAGTCCTTCGCTGGCATCGTCGCCTTGCGTGATCTCGACGTCACGGTGGAGGCCGGCGAACGGGTGGCCCTCATCGGTCCCAACGGAGCCGGCAAGACCACCTTCTTCAACTGCGTGCTCGGCGTGCTCCGGCCCGACCGCGGCACCGTCCGGCTCAACGGCGAGGACGTCAGCGACCTGCGGGTTCACGAGAGGGCCCGTCGGGGCATCGGGCGGACGTTCCAGCGGATCGAGCTGTTCGCGGAGTCCTCCGTGCGGGAGCACCTGCTGATCGCCGAGCAGACGCGGCGCGGCAGTGGTGGGCTCTGGAAGGACCTCCTCGGACGCGGCCGACCGAGCTCCGAGGAGGTCGCGATGTGTGACGCCGTCCTCGAGCTCCTCGGCCTCGGCGACCTGGCCGAGGAACCCATCGAGCACCTGAGCCTGGGCAAGGGACGGCTCGTCGAGGTGGGCCGAGCGCTGATGACCCAGCCACGGTTGCTCCTGCTCGACGAGCCGTCCTCAGGGCTGGACCGTGAGGAGACGGCCGACCTCGCCCGCACCCTCCGCGTCGCCCAAGATGATCAGGGCTTCGCCATCCTCCTCGTGGAGCACGACGTCGAGCTGGTGGCCAGCTTCACCGAGCGGGCCTACGTGCTCGACTTCGGGTGCATGATCGCCCAGGGCCCCACGAATGACGTGCTCCGCAGCGACATCGTTCGCCAGGCCTACTTCGGCGACGTGGAGCCACGACGGTGACGCCCGCTCTCGAGCTGCGGAGCGTGTCGGCCGGCTACGGGCCGTTCCGGGCGCTCTTTGACGTGTCGATCGCGGTGGCGACCGGCGAAGCAGTGGCCTTGCTCGGCCCCAACGGCGTGGGCAAGACCACCGTCGCACGGGTGGCCACCGGGCTGGTCGCACCGTCGAGCGGTCAGGTTGCCGTCGGCGGCACCGACCTGACCGGCGCCCAGACCTACCGCTTCGCTCGCGCCGGTGTCGTGCACGCGCCGGAAGGTCGGTCGGTGTTCGCCACCCTGTCGGTGGAGGAGAACCTCATGCTCACGTTCCGGCAGTCGCGGGGTCGATCCGGGGTCCACACCGGCCTCGAGCAGGCCTACACGCTGTTCCCGCGGTTGGCCGAACGGCGTCGCCAGCAGGCCGGCACGCTCTCGGGCGGCGAGCAGCGGATGCTGTCGATGGCCCGGGTGCTGGTCGAGGAGCCCAAGGTGCTGGTGGCCGACGAGCTGTCGTTGGGGCTCGCCCCGATCATCGTCGACGAGGTCTACGCCACCCTCGAGCGGCTGCGGAGCGCCGGCACCTCGTTGCTCATCGTCGAGCAGCACGTGGGGCACGCGCTGGGCCTGTGCGATCGCGTGGTGGTGCTCGAGCACGGGTCGGTGGCCTGGGAGGGCGCGCCGGGCGACGCCGTCGAGCGGGTCGTCACGAAGGCGTTCGACGGCGGCTGAGCCGGTCAGCCGCCGTCGGGGTGGCAGTGATCGGCGGGCGGCAGGTCGAGCGCCGGGTTGCGATCGAAGAACCCGACCGGGGAGAGCAGGAACCCGCAGCACTCCACCGGCATCACGGGCCAGTCCTCGGGTCGGGGCACGTGGGTGACGCCGAAGGTGTGCCACAGCACGACATCGGTGTCGACGAGGGACCGGTTCGCCTGCGTCCAGCGCGGGAGCCCATCGCCGCCCGGGTGCTGGTTGGGGTAGTCGCCCGCCGGCCGCCGCTCCTCGTGGGCGTGGGGTGTGACCCAGAGGTTGTGGGTGGCGAAGCGGGCCCGTGCTCGGATGCTCGAACCCTCGCCCGCGAGCAGCGTGGGGGCTGGTCCGGGGGTGAGCTTGTAGCCAACCGGCTGGCCGAGCGCGTTGCGGACGTTGGGGTTCACGATCTTCCAAGAGCGGCTGCGGGCCGGGTCGACGTTGCGCTGGGCCTGCTGCTCGCGCTCGAGGCGGGTGGCCACGGGGGCGAATCCGTTGCCCCACGGATTGCCGTGGCCGACCGTCATCGGCTCCACGTCGATCTCGTGGACCTCGTTGAGCGGCCCGTCCACGTCGAGGTCGAGCCGGGCGCAGAACAGGTGCTGGTGCACCGGAGCAACCAGTCCGGGGGCGACGGCCGGAGCATGAGCGGTCGGCTCGCCGGCACCGGTCGACATGATGCCGGTGAGCTTCACCTCCAGCTGCAGCGAGCCGTCGAGGT
>DAIQBC010000063.1:0-10965 GCA_036781345.1 Acidimicrobiales bacterium
CACCCACGCCAGCGCCCTCTTCGTCGAGACCGCAGGGGTCCTCCCCCCGCTCATGCAGCTCCCCGACGACCTCTGACCCCCACCGGTTCTGTGGACGCTCACGCCCGCTATGCGGTGCTCAGCGTCCACAGAACTACCAGAGGCGATCGTGGGTGCCGGGGAAGAGCTCGATGTCGGCGCCGAGGAAGTCGGCTCGGCGGGAGATGGCGAGGGGTGTGAAGAAGGCCGCCAGGGTGACCTTCGCGAGCGGTCTGCTCGGCAGCGGTTCGTCCCGCGTGCCGCCGATGAGCTGCGTACCGGGCAGGACCTCGAATCCGGCCCGCTCGTAGAACCGCGCGAGGGGCTCATCGCACGTGAAGATGCAAAGATCGGCGCCGTCGGCCTCCAGTTGCAGGCGGGCGGCTCGGACCAGTCGCAGCCCGTTGCCGCGGCGCCGCGCATCGGGGGCGGTGACGACCGTGCTCAAGCCGCTGGCCCGGTACTCGTGACCGGCGTGGTCGAGCGCCTTCGAGAGGATGTCGAGAGCGGCAAGGACACGACCATCTTCGACGAGCAGCATCGACAGCGGGCGCAACGCCGGGTCGTGGCCGCGCACCGCCACTGCGTCCCCACCCGTCGACGGCCAGGCCTCGTCTTGCAGGGCACGGACCTGGTCCCGGAGCGCGGCGGGCACGTCCTGCTCCGGGGCTACGACGAGCTCAGCCACGCCGTCGCAGGACCCTGAGGCTGCCGACGGCCGTGACCTCCTCGAAGCGACCGGAGGCCAGGGCGGGGAGGTAGATCTGCTCGTACGGCGGGCGGCCACCGTCGGTGGGATCGGGAAAGACGTCGTGGATGCAGAAGGTGCCGCCGGGCTCGACGTGCGGCGTCCAGCGCTCGTAGTCGACGCGGGCGGGCTCCTCGCCGTGGCCGCCGTCGATGAAGAGGAACGCCAGCGGGGTGGCCCAGGCCGCTGCCACCACCGGCGAGTCGCCCACCACCGCGACCACCGTGCCCTCGAGGCCGGCCTCGTGGATGGTCTTGCGGAAGATCGGGAGGGTGTCCATCTTCCCCACCGAAGGATCGACCAGGTCGGGTTCGTGCCACTCCCAGCCCGGCTGGTTCTCCTCGGAGCCGCGGTGGTGGTCGACGGTGAAGAGCACTCGGCCGAGCGCGCGGGCCGCCGCCCCCAGGTACACGGAGGACTTGCCGCAGTAGGTGCCCACCTCGAGCAGGGGTCCCTCGACCGACACGGCCGCCGCCGCCTCGTAGAGGGCGTCGCCCTCGTCCTCGGGCATGAAGCCCCGGGCCGCGATCGCCTGGCGTCGCAGCGCCGCGTCCATCACCACCCGTCAGTGTGGATGATGCGATCGAGGTCGCGCCGGGCGCCAGGCTTGAAGTCGGTGCCGAGCGTGTGGGCCACCGGGATGAGGGCGCCCTGCATCACGTGGTCGGGCAGGCCCAGGAGCTCCCGCGACTCCGCGTCGTGCACGAGATGCAGGGTGGTCCAGCAGGTGCCGAGACCCCGGGCCCGGGCGGCCAGCATGAAGCTCCACACGGCCGGCAGCAGCGAGCCCCACACCGCGGCCTGCATGGCCACGGGCACCTCGCCCCGGTCGGTGCGGCCCTCGATGCAGGGGATGACGTGCACAGGCACCTCGGCCAGGTGCTCCGCCAGGTAAGTGGCCGAGCTGACCACCCGCCGTGTGGTGGCGACGTAAGCGGGGTCGTCCTGAGGCAGGCGGGCGGCGGCGGCCTCGGCGTCGCCGTAGAAGAGCTGGAAGCCGTTGGCGTACCACTCGGCCAGCTTCGTGCGCTTGGCCTGGTCGGTGACCACGATGAAGTGCCAGCCCTGCCCGTTGCCGCCGGTGGGCGCCTGGGTGGCGACCTCGATGCACTCCCGGATCAGCTCAGGCGCCACCGGCCGGGCCAGATCGAGGCGCTTGCGCACCGATCGAGTGGTGGAGAGCAGCTCGTCAGGACCCAGCGGCAACAGCGTCGTCATGGGCTCAGATGCTAGGCGCCTCCTGGCTCAGCACCTCCTCGATCTCCGGGTGCCCGAACATGACCTGGTCGAGGAAGAGGAACTTGGCCACCCACAGCACCCCGAAGCCGGAGATGTTGGCCAGCATCACCAGCACGGTCGAGCCCTCCCATCTGTGCTGGACGATCGAGACGAACAACGTCGACAGCAGCAGCCCGGCCAGCGTGAACACCCAGAACGGCAGGATCTCGCGCCGGATGCTGATCTTGCCATCGCGACTCCAGACCCAGCGCTTGTTGAGCATGAACACCGGCACCGAGCAGATGGACACCCCGATCACGTTCGACCACGTGGGGTCGCGGTCCATGATCGCCACGAAGAGCAACAGCTCCAACTGGGTGAACACCACGCCGAAGACCGACACCATCGAGTACCTGATGGCGAGCGGACCGCGTCCGCGGGTGACGCGGTCGATCAGGGCAGCCGGTGACAGGTTCACTGCGTCCAGCGTAGGGCCTCAGCTCCGGGCGGCCCGGGCTTCAGTCGACCAGAGCGTTAGCCCGGGCCACCCGGCCCAGCCAGCGGGCGCTCTCCTTGGCGGTGCGGGCGAAGGTCTGGCGGTCGCAGTCGACGATGCCGAAGCGGGGCCCGTAGCCGTAGGCCCACTCGAAGTTGTCGAGCAGGCTCCAGTAGGTGTAGCCGCGCACGTCGATGCCGTCGCCCAGGCAGGCCAGCACGCCCTCCAACGCCGTCCGCACGTACGCCATCCGCTGCGCGTCGTCGTCGGTACCGATTCCGTTCTCGGTGACGAGGATCGGCACCTCGCCCGCCGTGCGCTCCCACGCTCGGCGTATCGTGGCCTCGAGCGACTGGGGGTAGTACTCGTACCCCATGATCAGCGTGGGCACACCCGGCTCGTTGGGGAGCACGCCGTCGGGCCCCACCCGCGTACGGGAGTAGGTCTGCACGCCGACGAAGTCGTCACCCGTCGTCCCGGCGAAGAACACGTCTTCCATCCCAGCCCGGATCTGCTCCACCTTGAACTCGCCCCCGTCCACGGCCTGATAGTCGCTCATGGCCAGCGTGATCCCCACCGGCACGCCCGGCGCAGCAGCCCGGATGGCAGCGACCGCGGCCCGGTGCGAGCGCACCATCACATCGTTGACGCGACGGCGGGCGTCGCGATCGCGCTTACCGGGCGGGAAGGCGCCCCAGAGGTAGCCGATGGTGGACACCATGCTCGGCTCGTTGATCGTGCAGGCCCGCTGCATCAGCCCGGCCAACCGGGTGGCGGCCCTGTCGCAGTAGGCGGCAAAGCGCTCCGGCATGCTGTCGCTCTCCCAACCACCCTCGTCGGCCATCCACAGCGGCGTGGTGAAGTGGTGAAAGGTGACCACCGGCGCGATGCCGGCCTGGAGCAGCCCCTCGCAGACGCGGGCGTAGTGGTCGAGGGCGGCCATCGAGAACTCCCCGGGGGCCGGCTCGATGCGGCTCCACTCCAACGAGAACCGGTAGTCCGTGAGGCCGAGCTCCATCAGCAGGGCGACGTCCTCGGGCCACCGGTGCCAGCTGTCGCAGGCGTCGCCGCTCGACTCCTTGCAACCCGAGCCCGGCGTGTGCTCCCAACGCCACCAGTCGTTGTTGACGTTGCCGCCTTCGATCTGGTGGGCGGCGGTGGCCGTCCCCCATCGGAACCCCTCGGGAAAGCGCGGCGCAGGCATGGGGCGGGACGGTACCCGACCCTCGGTACGCGAGGATGGGCGGATGTCGCAGGACGCCGTCGATGCCCTCGTGCAGCTGCTCGACCTCGAACCGATCGAGGTCAACATCTTCCGCGGCCTCTCCCCCGACGAGGACCGCCAGCGCGTGTTCGGCGGCCAAGTGGCCGGTCAGGCCCTCGTGGCGGCGGCCCGCACCGTGGAGCCCGGGCGCTCGGTGCACTCCCTGCACGCGTACTTCCTGCGTCCTGGCGACCCCGCAGTGCCGATCCTCTACGAGGTGGACCGCATCCGCGACGGGCGCTCGTTCACCACGCGCCGCGTGGTGGCCATCCAGCACGGCCGGGCCATCTTCAACCTGCAATCCAGCTTCCAGGTGCACGAGGAGGGCCTCGACCACGAAGCCCCCATGCCGTCCGTACCCGACCCCGAGACCCTGCCCGACTTCCAGACTCGCATGGCCCCCTACGCGGCCGCGATGGGCCCCTGGTATCACCGGCCCCGCCCCATCGACACCCGGCACGTCGACCAGAGCCCCCCGGGCCGCAAGGAACCCCTGCCGCCCTACCAGCAGGTGTGGCTGCGCGCTGACGGCACCCTGCCCCCCGACCCGGTGCTCCACGCCTGCGTGCTCACCTACGCCAGCGACATGACGCTGCTCGACACGGCACTGCGCCCCCACGGCGGCAGCTGGGACGACGAGGACCTCTTCATGGCCAGCCTCGACCACACGATGTGGTTCCACCGCCCGTTCCGGGCCGACGAGTGGCTGCTCTACGACCAGGACACGCCATCGGCCTCGGGCGGGCGCGGCCTCGGCCGAGGGAGCATCTTCACTGCACAGGGCCACCTCGCGGTGACCGTGGTGCAGGAGGGCTTGATCCGGGTCGTGGCGCGGTGAGACGCCTGGTCGGGCCGCTCCTGGTCATCAGCCTCCTCGCGGCCTGCGCCGATCGGGGCCCCGCCGAGGCGCCCACCACCACCGAGGCGGCACCCACGACCACCACCGTCCCGGGTGACACCACGTCGACGGTCCCCTTGGCGGTCGGCACGCTCGGCACGGTGAGCCTGTCCACGATCAAGGTCGGCGAGCTCGACGAGCCCATCGCCCTGGCGTCACGACCCGGGTCGCCCGATCTCTACATCGCCGAGAAGGGCGGTGCGGTGCGCCTCATCAAGGTGACCACCAACGAGGCGAGCAAGCGGGTCACCTACCAGGTGCAGAGCACGCCGTTGCTCGACCTCTCCCGCCAGGTGCTCAACGACGGCGAGCGCGGGTTGCTCGGCATGACCTTCTCGAGCGACGGCCGCAAGCTCTACGTGGACTACACCCGCGAGCCTGACGGTTGGACAGTGGTGTCCGAGTTCGAGCTCGGCAACCGCAGCACGATCGACACCCGGTCACGTCGGGACCTCCTGCTCGTGGAGCAGCCCTTCGCCAACCACAACGGCGGCCAGATCGTGATCGGACCGGACGGCTACCTCTACGTGGGGTTGGGCGACGGCGGCAGCCAAGGCGATCCGAACGGCAACGCCCAGAACCCGAAGACGCTGCTGGGCTCGATCCTGCGCATCGATCCTGCGGGCGGAACGAAGGACGGGCCCGCCTACGCCATCCCCCCTGGCAACCCCTTTGCCGACGGCACGGACGGCGCACCCGAGGTCTGGCTGTACGGCGTGCGCAACCCGTGGCGGTTCACCTTCGACGACCTCACCGGCGACCTCTGGGTGGGCGATGTCGGCCAGGACCTCTACGAGGAGATCGACCGGCTCCCGTCGGCGAACGGCTTCGACGCCGGTCGAGGAGCCAACCTCGGTTGGAACGAGATGGAGGGCACCCACCCCTTTGGTGGCGGCGAGAACCCACCCGGCGCGGTCCTGCCCATCCTGGACTACGGGCGCGAGGCGGGCTGTGCCGTGATCGGTGGCTACGTCTACCGAGGCACCCAGATCCCCGGGCTGGCGGGAACCTACCTCTACGCCGACAGCTGCCAGGGCGGCCTCCGCGGCCTGCAGCTCGACGGCGGCACCGTGATCGACTCCCGCACCTGGGACCTCCCACTGGAGCGCATCTACTCACTCGGGCAGGACGACCGGGGCGAGCTCTACGTGCTCCTCGGCGACGGTCCGGTGCTCAAGCTGACGGGCGGCTGAGAGCCGTGGCGATCTTCCACCTCGCCACCCCCGCCCAGTGGGCGGCGGCGCAAGCGACGGGGTCGGTCGACCCGCCGAGCCTGGTTGCGGAGGGATTCGTGCACTGCAGCACCAACGAACAGCTCGACGGCACCATCGCTCGTCACTTCGCCGGCATCGACGAGCTCGTGCTCCTCCGGCTGCACGAGGACGGACTCGGCGGCGCCCTGCACTGGGACGAGAGCCGACCCGGCGAGCGCTTCCCCCACCTCTACCGGCCCATCGCGCTCGACGAAGTGGCCGAGGCGATCCCGTGGAACCGACACCACGACGGGCCGGTCTGACCGCCTCCGTGCGCGTCGGTCAGCTTCCCAGGACCACCGCCGCCCATCCCTCCTCGGACAGACGCGCCAGCGGCGCGCAGTCGCGGTAGGCCGCCACCACCTCGTCGACCTGGACATCGAGCAGCCCCGCCAGCACGAGCACACCATCGGGCGCCAGGCGCGCTCGCAACGCGGGTGCCAGCTCGCACAGCACCCGGAGCCCGATGTTGGCGACCACGACGTCGAACGCCCCGCTCTGGGCGGCCACCGCTCTGGTGGATGCTTCGACCTGTCCTGCCACGCCGTTGGCGGCGGCGTTGGCGCGGGTGGCGGCAACGGCAGCGGGATCGATGTCCAGCGCCGTCGCGGACGCCGCGCCCAGCCGGCACGCGACCACGGACAGCACCCCGCTTCCACAGCCGACATCGAGCACGCGCTCTCCTCCCCGGAGCCGGTCCTCGAGCAGGGCCAGCACCAGGCGCGTCGACGCGTGCGACCCGGAGCCGAACGAGCGTCCAGGATCGACCCGCACGACCAGGTCGCGGCCGGGCGTCTCGTCCGGGTCGTGCCACGCCGGCTGCACGACGATGCGCCGACCCGCCCGGCGGGGAGAGGCCCAGGTCCGCCAGCCGTCGAGGTGGGCGTCGTGGTCGGGCTCCACGACCCGTGCTCCCCAGCGTGGGTCCACCAGCTCGACCTGGGCCACGTCCGCTGTGAGGCGCACGCGCCCCGCACCGAGGGCCACCTCGCTCACCGCGCTCGGTCGGGCCTGCCAGAGCGCGTCGGCGGCCACCTCGGCGTCGGTCGCGTCCACGTCCACCTCCACCACCGGCACGCGGCGAGCGTAGCGACGACCCTCTCCAGCGGAGCCGCCCTAGCCTGAGTGGCCGTGGCCCGCCTGCTCGTCCCCGTGGTCGTGGTCCTGGTGGCGGCGTCGACCGCGGGGTGCGCGAGCGACGCCCGCTCCACCGCCGCCACGCCGTCGACGACGATCCCCACGGCGCGGGCGCCCGACGCCACCCGGCCCACCAGCACCGTGACGGTGGTTCCCGTTCCGCTCGCGACGACGGCACCTGTCGATGTGGGTGCCTTCCGCCCGCCAGTGCCGGCCGGCGAGCCCGTGGCGCTCGCGGCCCAGATCAGCGCCGCAGAAGGGACGATCCGCAACCCGCAGAGCTCCGAAGGCGACCTGGCGAACGCGGGCCTGGCCCAACAGGTGGCCTACCGCCAGCTCGGTCGTCACCCCGAGTGGGATGCGGCCGTGGCGGCCGCGCTGCCCGCCGAGCTGCGGCCCACCGTCGCCGCCAACGCGGCCGCCCGGCGCGAGTTCGCGGCCATGCACACGAAGCCGTCGACGACCCTGCCGGCGTGGCGGATCGTCGAGGCGGCCCCCGCCGCTGAGCTGCTGGGGCTCTACCAGGAGGCCGAGGCGGCCTTCCACATCCCCTGGCCGTACCTGGCGGCCGTCAACCTGGTCGAGACAGGCACCGGGCGCATCCGCGGCACCTCCACCGCGGGCGCCCAGGGACCGATGCAGTTCATGCCCGCCACGTGGGCCGCCTACGGCGGCGGTGGCGACGTCAACGACACCCGCGACGCCATCATGGGCGCGGCCCGCTACCTCGCCGCCAACAACGGTGCGACGGACATCGACAACGCCCTGTACCGATACAACAACAGCCCGCACTACGTCACGGGCGTGAAGCTCTACGCGGGCCTCATCGCCGAGCACCCTCGCGCCTTCCTCGGCTACTACCACTGGGGGATCTGGTACCTCACCGACCAGGGCGACGTGTACCTCCCGGTCGGCTATGAGGAGTCCTCCCCGATCCCCGTGGCCGACTACCGAGGTCCCTGAGGGCTCGGGTCCAGCTGGCGGAGCAGCCGCTCCAGGCAGATCTCCCGGACCCGGCGCAGCTCCGGGCGCCCCCCACCCATTGGCTCAGCGGTGGTCCTTCACGAAGTCGGTGGCGGCACCGCTCACCTCGTCGAGCCTCTGCTTGGTGCGCCTGGCCTGCTTGCGGGCCCGCTTGCGCGCGTCGTCGGCGGCCGCCTCCGCCTGCTTGGCCGCCTTGGCGGCCGCCTTCCGACCTCGACGGCCGAGGTCCTTCACTCGGTCCTCCAGCGGACCAGCGGCGTTCCGCGCACCCTCCAGGGCGTCGAAGACCTGTTCGGCCGCGCCCTTGCGTCGACCCCGGCGCTTGGCCTTCGCCGCACCGGCCTTCCGGGCCTGCTGCACGGCGAGCTGCTCGGCTTGGCGGGCGCGCTTCTCGGCAGCCGTGATGCGCTTGTCCGCGGCGGCACGCGCCGCTTGCTCGCCGATCAGCTCGGCCTGGGCGGCGCGCTGTGCCTTCTCGGCCCGGCGCAGCAGCTCCTTCTTGGATCGGAAGTCGACGATCCCGAGCGTCGAGATCGAGAGGGTCTTGCGGATCACACCCACGGCGGGCCTCCTGTGGTGGCGGACGACCTCTGGTCTACCCGACCGGAACGGGAACCACCCATGGATCCGCCGTACCATCGGCTGCCGTGCCCGAGCCCCGCACCCACCGCCAGCACCGATTCGCTCCGCCGCCGGGCGCCACCGAGATCCTGCTCGTGCGCCACGGCGAGTCGCAGCCGGCCGTGGAGGGTCAGCCTTTCGACCTCGTGGACGGCCACGGCGACCCGGCCCTTTCGCCCGAGGGTCGCGAGCAGGCCGTGAGGGTGTGCGCCCGCCTGGCCGGCGAGGGCGTGGACGCCATCTACGTGTCGAAGCTCCGCCGCACGCGGGAGACAGCTGCCGCGCTGGCCGGCGCCCTCCAGCTGCCCATGGTGGTCGAACCCGACCTGCACGAGGTGTTCCTGGGTGACTGGGAGGGCGGGGTCTTCCGCCAGAAGGTGGCCGACGGCGACCCGATCGCCCTGCGCATGGCCGCCGAGGAGCGCTGGGACGTGATCCCCAACGCCGAGCCGGCCGACGCCTTCGCGGCCAGGGCCCGGCGCACGGTCACCCGGATCGCGGCCGCCCACCCCGACCAACGGGTGGCCGCCTTCGCCCACGGCGGCATCATCGGCGAGATCCTCGCCCAGGCCACCGGCTCCCGCCCCTTCGCCCTCGCAGGGTCCGACAACGCGTCCGTCTCCCACCTGGTGGTGAGCGGCGACCGCTGGATCCTGCGCCGCTTCAACGACACGGCCCACCTGGAGGCCGGTCTCTCCGTGTCAGCCGCTCCCCTCACGTAGCCTCACCGCCGAGGAGGGCAGGTGTCCCCAGCCAGTGCGTTCGCGGGCAAGTCCGCCGTCATCACCGGCGGGGCATCGGGGATCGGGCGAGCCCTCGGTGCCGCGCTGGTCGCGGCCGGCGCCCACGTCGTGCTGGCCGATGTCGATGGCCCGGCCGCCGGCCTGACCGCAGACCGTCTGGCCGCCACGAATCCACCCGGGTCGGTGACGAGCCAGGCGCTGGACGTGCGCGACGCCGACGCCGTCCACGCCCTGGTCGCCGACGTGGTGGCGCGCCACGGTCGGATCGACCTGTTGTTCAACAACGCGGGGATCACCATGGGTGGGCCTACCCACGAGCTGACACAAGCCCACTGGGACCGCATCATCGACGTCAACCTCCGCGGCGTCGTGCACGGCGTGCTCGCCGCCTACCCGCGCATGGTGGTCCAGGGCCACGGGCACATCGTCAACACGGCCTCCGCCGCCGGCCTGGCGGCGCCCCCGCTGGTGGTGCCGTACGCGGCGACCAAGCACGCAGTCGTCGGCCTGAGCACCGGTCTGCGACCAGAGGCGGCGCGGCGCGGGGTGCGCGTCAGCGTGCTGTGCCCCGGGACCGTGGAGACGGGGATCCTCGACGCCGAGCCGGCGGCCGACCTCCCGCGCACGGCCTCGGCCCCGGTGTCCGCTCGGGAGTACCTGACCGCCGTCGGCCAGCGGCCGATGCCCGCCGACGCCTTCGCCCGGCAGGCGCTGCGGCAGGTGGCACGCAACCGCTCGATCATCGTCGTGCCCCGATCGGCAAAGGCCTTCTGGTACCTGCAGCGGCTGTCGCCGTCCACGGTCGAGCGGGTCGCTCGCGGCCTGGCGCGCCGCGTGGAGCGCGCCCTCGTGCACCCCGCCGATCCCTGACCAGCCGACGACCGCCAGACGCGACCGACCCGAAGGTCGGGCTCAGCAGGTGAACCGGTAGACGTTCGTTTCGCGGACCTCGAAGCCGGCGGAGCGGTAGAGGTGGTTGGCGGCCTCGCGGCTGGGCCGGCTGGTGAGCTCGACCGTCTTGCAGCCGAGCTCCCGGGCGCAGGCGACCATGGCGTTGAGCAAGAGGCGACCGATGCCCTGGTTGGTGCTGGCCTCGTCGACGATCACGTCCTCCACCCAGGCCCGCCACCCGGTGGGGATCGGGAAGGCGATCAGCGTGGACACGCCCACGATGGAGCCATCCTCCCGGCGGGCCAGGAGCTGGGTGACGGCATCGTGAGCCAGCATGGCCCGCACCCCGTCGAGGGAGGGTGGCGGGTTCGACCGCGAGAGCTGCGGCACGAGGTGCTCCAGCGCGGCAGCGAGCTCCTCGGCGTCGTCGGCGCCGGCGATCGAGATGGTGACGGCCACCTTCAGCTCGGGTCGGGCACGGGCTGAGGCGGGGGCGGGCCGACGTACTTGGCCGACGGACGGATGATCCGGTTGTCGGCCGCCTGCTCGAGGATGTTGGCGCACCAGCCGATCACCCGGCTCGACGCGAACGTGGGGGTGAACAGCTCGACGGGAAGCCCGCAGTGGTCCATGACCACGCCGGCGTAGAACTCGACGTTGGCGTAGAGGTTGCGCCCCGGCTTCAGCTCGCCGA
>DAIQBC010000064.1:0-10846 GCA_036781345.1 Acidimicrobiales bacterium
CAGGTGGCACCGCCGGATAGCGTGAGCCGAGCAGCGCTGGTCGTGAGCGTGCTTGTTGCGACCATCCTCGCGGGGGTGGCGGGGTTGGCGGTCGGCTGGAAGGTGGAGCAGCACCGCGTCAAGGACGACGTCGCGCGGATCTACCGCGACTTCTCGGCCACCCGGCCCGTCGGCACGGTCACAGCGGTGACGGATCGCACGGTGACCGTCGACCTCCTGAGCACAAGCGGAACGCGCACCTACGCGCTCACTGGCGACACGGTGGTCGACAGCAGCCTGCAGACCGGAGACCTAGCCGACGTGGTCGAAGGATCGACCATCCTCGTCGAGACCAGGCGCGTCGGTGGGACCCGAAGGCTCGAGGCGTTGGAGATCATCGTGCTTCCAGATTCGACGGCGTTCGGCGAAGCCCAGCGAAACGACGGCTGAGCGCCCCAGAGCCGACCCTCGGCGGACGGCCCCAGGCTATGAAGCGAAGTCTTCGGGGTTCACCTGATCGATGAACTCCTTGAACTGCTCGACGATCGCGTCGGGCGCACCGTCCCCGGGAGCGCGGCCGGCCTCGTCAAGCACGCCCTCCTCGGCGAACACCGGGGCGCCGTAGCGCACCGCCAGGGCCACGGCATCTGACGGACGGGCGGACACGGAGTGCACGGAGCCGGCCATCGACACGATGATGTCGGCGAAGAAGGTGGAGTCTCGCAGCTCGGTGACCACCACCCGCTCGATCCGCGCCCCCAGCTGGTCGAGCAGGTCCTTGATCAGGTCGTGGGTCATGGGGCGAGGCGTCTCCACCTCCTCGAGCGCGAACGCGATGGCGGTGGCCTCCGGGCTCCCGATGAAGATGGGGAGGATGCGGCGCTCACCTTCGGCCTCGCGCAGCAGCAGGCACGGGATGTTGGGCGGGCGCTCCAGCTCGATCCCCACCAGCTCCATCTCGACGGCCACAGACGCACGCTACCCAACGATGCCCAGATGTGTGTCGCGCGATCAGCGAAGGTCGGTGTGATCGCGCAAGGCACCGCGCAACAGAGCCGAGCGGAGCTGCTCTCCCAAGCTGGCCAGCTCTCCGAGGTTGTCCGCCGCCTGCTGGCGCGCGGTCGGGTTCCGCTGCTTCAACAGCGGCATCACCACCTGCTCCATGAACCCGGCTTCTCGCTCCGCCGCAACCTTGTACATGCGGAGGTGGCGCGCCTCGATCCCGAAGCGCACGAAGCCCGCGGCCGAGCGAGCCACGACGAGAGCGTCACCGTCGTAGAACGTGTCGCCGGCCACCGAGTAGCCCACGAGCAGGCCGTAGCGGGCGAGCTCACCGAGATCGCGTTGGCTCAGCCCGCTCGCCTCGGACAGCTCGTCGAGAGTGAAGCTCACGCCCGTGGGACCGGCGTCGAGGGGGTTCATCGATGGGCGCACCGGGAGCGCCGGCATGGTGGGGGCCGGGCGTGCCGCCCGCACCGGGGGTGACGGCGCCACACCACGGGACTCGCCAGGAGCCTCGATCAGCGCCGCGACCTCCGGGACGTGGGCGCTGACCTCGGCGGGAGGAGGCGCGGGAGCGTCAACGGCCTCTGGCTCGTCGCTCGCCTCCTCGAACAAGGAGGGGGGTCCAGGGGGCACCGCCGCGGCCGGCTCGTCAGGCGGGACCTCGAGCCCGGCCGTGGCTGCCTCCTCCAGGCGATCCTTCATGACCTTGAGGGGCAGGAAGTGGTCACGCTGGTGGCGGAGGATCCACTGCAGGCGGGCGATGTCACCCTCATAGAACTTGCGGTAGCCCGATGGCGTGCGCTCCGGGTCGAGGAGCCCCTGGCTCTCCAGGAACCGGATCTTGGAGATGGTGACATCGGGGAAGTCGTCCTGCAGGAGGCTGAGCACCTCACCGATCGACAAGTGGGAGCGCTCGGCCATCGCAGACGTCACGGCCGACCCGCGAGGAACAGCAGCTTGAAGGTGCCGATCTGGAGCTCGTCGCCATCCTTGAGCGGGGCCGACTCCACTCGTTCGCGGTTGAGGTAGGTGCCGTTGAGCGACCCCACGTCGGACAGCTGGTAGCCGCCGTCGACCTGGCGCACCTCGGCATGGCGTCGAGACACCGTGATGTCGTCGAGGAAGATCGTGCTGTCGGGATGGCGGCCGGCCGTGACGAGCGGCTCATCGAGGGCGAAGCGGGACCCGGAGTTCGGTCCGCGTGTCACGACCAGCATGCCGATCCCGCGTGGCAGCTCGTCGAGGTCGATCTCGAGCTCGTCCATCGTGCTCTCGATCGGCACCGTGACCGACATGGTGGTGTGGTGCTCCTCCGACTCCAGGAGGGCGCCACACGACGAGCAGAACTTCGCGCTGAGCGGGTTGCGGTGCCGGCACTGGGCACAGCTGACATCGGCCATGCCGGCTATCCCTCGACGAGCCCGCGGTAGTCGGCGGCACTCAGCAGCTGGTCGAGGTCGCTGGGGTCGGCCAGGTCGATCACACAGATCCAACCCTCACCGTAGGGATCCTCGTTGAGCCGCTCCGGGGCGTCGCCGAGATCGGCGTTGACCTCCGAGATGGTGCCCGACACCGGGGCGTAGATGTCCGACACCGACTTGGTGGACTCCACCTCACTGATGGAAGCGGCCACCTCCACGGCCGACCCGATCTCCGGCAGGTCGACGAACACGACGTCGCCGAGCGCGTCCTGGGCGTAGTCGGTGATGCCGATCCTGGCCCTGCCGTCCTCGACTCGGATCCACTCGTGATCGGTGGAGTAGCGGAGGTCTTCCGGGATCTGCATGGGCCGGAGGCTACAGGAAACCCTCGACCCTCCGTTGAGGGTTGCCCCGCTACCGCAGGAGCTGGCGGATGCGGCGGGCGTACTCGGTGGCCAGCGCCTTGGCCGCGGCGTCGGTCGCCCCCTCCGACCAGATGTGGGTGATGGGCTCCTCGGGATCCGGCAGGGCGAGGGCCCAGCCGTCGTCGTGCCGCACCTTGACCCCGTCGATGAGCTGGACGTCGCGGTCCTTGCTCATCTCCACGAGGGTGCGCATGACCATTCCCTTCTGCTCCCACGGGGTCACCACGGTCTCGTGGGCAAGGTGCGGGCGGGGCAGGGCCTCCACGACGGCCGAGAGGCTGGTGGCGCTGTGGGCCAGCAGCTCGAGCACCTTCACGAGGCTGGCGGCGGCGTCGAAGGCGGGAAGGAAGCCGGGGAGGATGAAGCCGCCGTCGGTGCTGGCCGCGAAGCCGACCCCGGGCTCCGACGCGGCGTCCATCAGGGCCGGGGTGGAGAGCTTGGTGCGCCGCACGCGAACTCCGTTGGCTCCTGCAATCGACTCGGCGTGGGCCGTCACCGTCACCGGCAGGGCCACCGTGTCCCCCAGGAGGTGTCCGCTGACGAGCGAGAGCAGTGCCAGGAGGGACTGGTCGTCGGTGAGGATGCGTCCGGCGTCGTCAATGAGGGTGAGATGCTCGCCGTCGGGATCGATCACCGCGCCGAGGTGGGCACCCGAGGCTCGGACGTACGCCGCCACCTGCTCGCCGTGCTCGTTGCGGTCGAAGTTCACCGCCCCCGAGGTGGAGGCGTACGGGTTGATCCCGAGGATGTCGGCGCCGAGCTTGGCCAAGACGTTGGGCATCACGAACGACGTCGACCCGTAGGAGTAGTCGACCACCACCTTGAATCGGGCCGATCGGATGGCCTGGATGTCCACCGTGGCCTCCAGCGCGGCGGTGTACTGCTCCAAGGCCCGCGGCGGGAACCCGATGTCACCGATCTCGGCCGGGAACACCCGCCGGAAGTCCTCCCGGCCGAACAACCGCTCCACCTTGCGCTGGGCGTCCTCTGACAGGTCGGAGCCGTGGGTGTCGAAGAAGCGGATCACACAGCTCTGCGGGTCGCCCGCCACGAGCCGGATGGTCAGTCCGCCGGCGTGCTCAGGGCGTCGCACGATGAAGCGCGTGACGGGCACCGAGGCCACCTCTAGGTCGAGCACGTTGACGCCGGCAGCATTGGCGCCGGCCATCATCGCCCGCTTCAGCATCCGCGCCGAGCGGCTGGAGTCGCGCGAGGTGATGATCGTGCTGTCCTTCTTGAGGGTGGTGGCGAAGGCCATGGCCACCCTGGTGGCGAGCTCCGGGGTGATGTCGACGTTGGCCAGACCGGCCACCCCCACCCGCCCGAAGAGGGACCGCGAACCGCGACTCTCCCAGACGATGGACGAGTTGATGACGGCACCCTGCTCCACTGTCTTGAAGGGGTAGACCTTCACACCGCTGGCCAGCACCGCCTGCTCCCCGATGAAGCACTCGTCACCGAGCACCACGCCTTCCTCACCTCGGACACCCCGTCGGAGGTCACACGACCGCCCGATGGTGGCGCCCCGCAGCCGCACGCTCTCGCCGAGGTAGGAGTTGTCGTGGACCACCACACGCTCGAGGTCGGTGTTGGCCCGGACCCTGACGTTGGTGCCGAGCACGCTGTACGGCCCGAGGCGCACCCCCGCCTCGATGCGGCAGTTCTCGCCGATGACGGCCGGCCCGATCACCTTGGCCTCGGGGTGGATCTCGGCCCCCTCCCCCACGTGGACGCCGATGGCCATCTCGAAGCCCGGGACGTCGACCCGCACCCGACCATCGAGGATGTCCTTGTGTGCTGAGAGGTAGCTCTCTAGCGTGCCGACGTCCTCCCAGTAGCCCTCGCCGATGGCGCCGAAGAGCCGCTTGCGCGCCGCGAGGAGGGCAGGGAACACCTCGGAGGAGAAGTCGACGGAGCGATCGGGCTCGATGAAGTCGAAGACCTCGGGCTCCAGCACGAAGATCCCGGTGTTGATCGTGTCGCTGAACACCTGACCCCAGGACGGCTTCTCGAGGAAGCGCTCGATGGAGCCGTCGTCCCGGGTGATGACGATGCCGAACTCGAGCGGGTTGTCGACCCGGACCAGCCCGATGGTGGCCAGCGCCTGCTTGGCCTCGTGCTCCTTGACGATCGCCGTGAGGTCGATGTCGGTGAGCACGTCACCGGAGATCACGAGGAAGCGCTCGTCGAGCTCGTCGATGGCGTTGCGGACCGACCCTGCGGTGCCGAGCGGGCTCTCCTCGGTGGCGTACACCATGCGCACGCCGAAGTCAGAGCCGTCCCCGAAGTAGGACCGGATGGTGTTGGCCATGAACGCCACCGTCACCACGATCTCGTCGAAGCCGTGGCGCTTGAGCAAGCGGACGATGTGCTCCATCATCGGCTCGTTCACCAGCGGGAGCATCGGCTTAGGAGCGTTGGAGGTGAGGGGGCGCAGCCGGGTGCCCTCGCCCCCGGCCATGATCACGGCCTTCATGAGGCGGACCGTACCTCCCGGTCGGTGACGGCGGGGCCGCGGACCCTCCGGCCGTCACGCAGTGCTTGGCGGGCCATCGGCACGTACAGCACCGCTGCCCACCACGACAGAGCCAGCCCCCCGAGCCCCCAGATCCACGCCCCAGCCTCGGCCTGGTCGGCCCAGCCAAGGGTGCTCTTCGACGCCAGGAACAACGGGAAGGCGATCATCAGCCCGAACGTGCCCGCCTTGCCGAACCAGGTCACGTCGATGCGCCGCGCGCCGAGGGCAGCGAGTGCCAGGGTGGCGACTGCTACCAATGCCTCGCGAACCAGCACCGCGACCGCAAACCACGTCGGCACCGAGCCGTCGACGAGGATGCCCCCCACCCCCACGAACAGCAGGAGCCGGTCGGCCACGGGATCGAGCACCTTGCCCAGGTCGGAGACCTGATGGAAGTGGCGGGCGATGTAGCCGTCGAGGAAGTCCGTGGCGCCCAGCCCGGCCAGCAACCAGGCCGCGTTGGCGCGGTCGTCCTTGGCGAACAGGAGCCAGAGGAACACCGGCAGCAGGCTCAGCCGCACGACCGTGATCGCATTCGGAATGGTGAGGATCCGGTCGGTCCGCGGCTCGCTCTCCTCCTCGTCGATCACCCGGCCACCCTACGATGCGTCCATGTCCGAGACCGCGCTGCAGCACCAGATCGCCTTCGTCACCGGTGGCGGATCGGGGCTCGGGGCCGCCATCGCCAGACGCCTGGCGGCCGAGGGTGCCCGGGTGGCGGTGAACGACCTCGATGCCGGCGCCGCCCAGGTGGTGGCCAAGGAGATCGATGGCACCTACTGCTTCGACGAGATCCTGCCGGTGAGCGGCGGGTGGCTGGCATGAGCACCATCTTCACGAGGATCATCGAAGGCGAGATCCCTGGTCGCTTCGTGTGGCGAGACGCCGACATCGTGGCGTTCCTGCCCATCGCGCTGCTCGCCCCCGGCCACACCCTCGTGGTGCCAGTGGAGCCCGTGGACCACTGGATCGATCTCGACCCTCTGGTGAGCGGCAGGCTCTGGTCGGTGGCGCAGACGATCAGCCAGGCGCTCGACACGATCTACCGCCCCGTCAAGGTGGGCATCCTCGTGGTGGGCGAGGAGGTTCCCCATGCCCACGTCCACCTCGTCCCCTTCACCGATCTGGGCCAGATGAGCTTCGCAAACCAGGACACCAGCCCGTCGCCGGCTGCCCTCGACGAACAGGCTGCGGCCCTGCGCGCCGCGCTGCGCGCGGCCGGGCACGCAGCCAGCGTGCCTGACGCCTGACGGCGGCTCAGCTCGCGTCGGGGTCGATCTCCTCGATGAGCTGATCGCCGTCGTTGCGGACGCTGTTCACCTCGCTGGACACCGGGTACATGGCGGTGACCTGTGCCGCCGCAGGGACGAGGAGCTTCCCGAGCAGCTCGAGGTCGTCGTTGTCACGGTCGAGCCACGTGTCCCAGGCCGATGGGGGCAGGATCACCGGCATTCGATCGTGGATCTCCGCCATCACCGCGTTCGGCGACGTGGTGATGATCGTGCACGAGCGCAGCGGCGCCTGGTCCCGGTTCGGTCCCCGCCACACCTCCCACAGGCCGGCGAAGGCGTACGGCTCGTCGTCAGGCCGGTGGATGAAGAACGGCTGCTTGCGACCCTTGGCTTCCGTGGGGTGCTTCTTCCACTCGTAGAAGCCGTCGGCCGGGATCAGGCAGCGCCGCCTCCTGAAGGCTGGCTTGAAGGCGTTCTTGTCGGCCAGCGTCTCGGCGCGGGCGTTGATCATCTTCGAGCCGATCTTGGCGTCCTTGGCCCAGCTCGGCACGAGCCCCCAGTGGAAGGCGTCGAGGTGACGGGTCGAGCCGTCCGACAGCACCGCGTAGACGTCCCGCGTGGGCGCCACGTTGTACGACGGATCGAGGAGCACCTCCGGCGCCTCGGTGCCGAAGTACGCCGCGATCTGGTCTGGCGGGGTCGCGGAGACGTAGCGGCCGCACATGCCGTCACCCGGGGCGCAGGAAGGCGAGCACCAGGCCCGCCACACCGATCGCGGCGGTGCCGTAGGCCGCCGGGGCCAGGTCCCGCCACGTGGCGACGGGTCGCGGGCGGCCCGGTCGGGGACGCCGCTGGTGCGAGCTCCAGTAGCCCAGGGCCCAGGTGACGGCGCCCAGCAGCAAGATGGCGCCCCCGATGAGCGGCTCGCGGGGGTTCCCCGTGATGGACGGCAGCCCTTTGAGCACGATCACACCGCACGCGCCGAGGGCCAGACCGCTGCGCGACCAGGCAAGGTCGGTGCGCTCGGCGGCCATCCCCGGGTCGGGACCCTCGTAGTCCTCGGCGGCGCCCGCCGCCTCCGAACCGTCGTTCACGAGCCGCCCGCCCCGAAGGCGGCCAGCACCAGGGCGATCACCCCTGTCGCCCCCACCACGAGGGCGAGGAGCACCGGCAGGGGCGAGCTGGGCAACGCCCGTCTCTCTTGCATGGCCCGCTCGTTGGCCCGCCACTGCCGGAGGCTGACCAGCGCGATGAGCGCTCCGAGCACGATGAGGGGCATGCCGATCATCCGCCGACCCCCGGGCACGTCGAAGGGCGGGAGCAGCTGCGTCACGGCCAGCCCGGCGGTGACCAGCGCCAGCGCGGTGCGGTTCCAGGCCAGGAAGGTCCGCTCGTTGGCATAGGAGAAGCGCACGTCCACCAGGAGCGGATCCACGTCCCCGGGCTCTGACCGCTCCTGGTCCGGCTGCACCTGGTGGACCGTACAACGCCGGCCCCGGCCTCGGTGTCCCGGGCGTCCTGCCGGTCGGCGCGCTACCGGTCGACGGCCTCCACCTCGGCTGCGAAGCCGTCCAGGTCGGCCGCCGTCGGGGCGTGCGTCCACACCTCCACCTCCGTGAGCAGCTCTCGGAAGCGCTCGGCCTGATCGGCTCGGACGAGCACCCGGATCGGAAGGGTGGGATCGAGGTCGCGATAGCGGGTCAGGATCGCTCGATGCTGCGGTCGGTCGAGGTCGAGCTCGAAGATGACCCCACGGGCGGCCTCGTACTTCGCGCACGCTCCTTCCGCGAGCAGGGGGCACAGCTTCTCCGGCTCGGGCCCGTGGCAGACGATCACCGGGTGCTGGTTCCGCTCGAGGAACGAGATGTCGAACCCGGTGTCGTCGCAGAGCGGCGCATCTAGGAGGATGGGCCCCTTGGCTGTCTCGGTGGTCACCTTCATGATCCGGCCTCCTTCACGAGAGCGCGGGCTCAGCTCCAGAACTCGTCGAAGCTGTGCGTGTCGTCGTGGTACACGGTCACCTCTGTGATCCTGCCCCCGTGGATCTCGAACTCGACGGCGCTGGCCATGTCGAGCACGCGGTCGCCCCGCTGTGCGGTCAGCTCGTGGAGGGCTACAGCCCGCTCGGCCGTCGCGAGGATGTCGACCAGACCGAACTTGAACGTGCCGTCGCTCAGGGTGTGGAACTTGCCCAGGAGCTCGCGGACGCCGTCTCGGCCTCGGTAGTCGCCCCCTAGGACGCTCCGGCCCGGCTCGTGCCACACGATGGCCGGGTCCATCAGCTCGCCGAGCGAGCTGAGATCTCGGCGAGCGAAGGCGTCGTACCCCCGCGCGATCAACTTCACATTCGGATGCTCCGTCATGCTCGACCCCCCCCTCACCTCGGTCCTGGTGCAGGGCAGCGTTCCTCGACCCTGTCCTCCTTCGGAACATAGGCCTCGTCGGGCTGGCCAGGTAGAGCCGAAGGTCCCAAACGGGCCGCGATCCCGAGCACGGACTAGAACCTTGGGATGATCGAGGGACACGCCAGCACCGTGATCAACCGCCCGGTCGCCGAGGTGTTCACCGCCATCGCCGACGTGACGCGCATGGGTCAGTGGAGCCCGGAGTGCACCGGTGGTCGCTGGGTCGCCCCTGCCGCCGGGCCGGCGGTCGGCGCACGCTTCGAGGGCGACAACATCGCCAAGGCCGGCCCCGTCACGCTCAAGAGGTGGACCACCACCTCCGAGGTCACCCAGTGCGAGCCAAACAAGGTCTTCGAGTTCGTGGCGGAGGGCTACACCACCTGGCGGTACGAGCTCGAGGAGCGCGACGGCTCCACCGCCGTCAGCGAGTCGTTCCGCCACAAGGAGCACGAGGGCTGGCAGAAGTTCGTCTACGGCACCCTCGTCCAGCGCAACAAGCGCATGGTCAAGGGCATGGAGCAGACCCTCGCCCGCCTGAAGGACGCCCTGGAGCACTGAGCTCCCGGCTACCGTCGCGGCGTGCGCCACGCCGCCGCCCTTCTCGCCTCCGTGGTCGCAATGCTCACGCTGGTGCCCGCGACAGCTCTCGCCCAGCCGCCCGCGTCGCCATCGCCCTGGACCGAACGCCGGGTGCTGAACGTGGCCCATGCCGGCGGCGACCTCGAGGCGCCCCACTCCACCTTGTTCGCCATGCGGAGCGCGGTGGCGGCCGGCGCCGACGTGTTGGAGATGGATGTTCGCCTCAGCGCCGACGGTGTGCTGATGGTGCAACACGACGACACGGTCGACCGCACCACCGAAGCCACCGGCCCGGTGGGCGCCCGCACCGTCAGCGAGCTCCAGGCACTCGACAACGCCTACTGGTTCGTACCCGACTGCTGGAGCTGCCGCGACCGCCCGTCGAGCGACTACGGGTACCGGGGCATCCGCACGGGCGAGCGCCCACCCCCGGCCGGATTCGAGCCCGCTGACTTCTCCATCCCCACCCTCGATCAGGTGGCGGCTGTCTTCCCCGACCGGCTCCTGGACATCGAGATCAAGGACGGCCCGTCAGGCATGGCGGCGGCCGCGGCCCTGGCGGCCTTCATCGCCGCCCATGGTTCGCCCGACCGGTACCTGGTGGCCTCGTTCGACGATGCCATCCTCGCGTACTTCAAGACGCTCGCCCCGCACGTCGCTACCAGCCCCGGGCTCGGCACGATGGTGAGCTGGTTCGCCACCCGAGGGCCGCTGCCGGAGCACCGGGTCCTCCAGGTGCCACCCACCTACAGCGGGATCGAGGTGGTCACCCAGCAGTTCGTTGACGACGCCCACGCCAACGACCTTGCCGTGTGGGTGTGGTTCAACGGGAACGAGGACGACGCGCCCGCCGAGTGGCAGCGGCTGGTCAACCTGGGCGTCGATGCGCTGCTCACCGGCAAACCCCGTGCTGCTGAGACGACGATCACCGGCAACGGGGCCACCTTCTCCGTCGCCCCTGAGGTCGGCCCCGCGGTGAGGCTCAAGGCACGAACGGCCAACCTCGACGTCGCCTGCCCCGCGCTGCACGTGGCCACGTGCCAGAGCGTGCTGGTGGTGCTGACCCGCGATCGGATGGGATCCATCCGCCTCGTCGCCTGGGGGTCCACGCGGGTGACGCGCGGGTCCTCGGCGCCGGTGCCGCTCGCGGTAGATCCGCGAGCGCCGCGGGGCTGGCGGGACGACCTGTTCGTCGTGGCCGTGCCACTGAACCCCGACACGGCGCCTGTCGGGCGATCGATCACGGTCAGTCGCCGCTGAAGGCGATCGCTCCGAGGTCGAG
>DAIQBC010000065.1:0-10828 GCA_036781345.1 Acidimicrobiales bacterium
CGGTGGGCACGAAGTTCAGCTCGTCACCCAGGCCCGGTGAACGGCCGACGTAGGGCGCCCCGCCGTGGAGGGGAACCACCACCGCGAGGTCGAAGGGGATCTCCCGGCCGTCGTAGCCGATGAGGCGACCACCGTCGCCGTCGACCTCGCCGGTGTTGAACTCGGTCACCAGCTCCACGCCCCGCTCCTTGAGCATGTCTCCGAGCTGCGCGGAGGCCACGGGCTTGGTGAAAGCCCCGTCGAGAGGGGTGACGTAGACGAGCTCGACCTTGTCCCGGATGCCGCGCTGGGTGAAGTACCAGTCGGCGAGGAAGGCAAACTCGAGGGGCGCCACCGGGCACTTGATGGGCATGTCGACGATGTTGATGACGATCCGGCCACCCTCGAAGGAGGCCAGCGCTGACTGCAGGCCCGCCGCCCCTTCCTGGTTGTAGAAGGTGAAGACCTTCTCCATCCACCCCGGGCCGGCCAGGCCTTCGGTCTCCTCCGGCACGAGCACCGCACCCGTGGCGATGATGAGCACGTCGTAGGCCAGCACGGAGCCGTCCTCGAAGTGCACCTGGTTGGCCGCGACGTCGACATGGTCGACCCCGACCTGGCGGAAGGCGATCCCGTCGTGGAGCTGGCGGTGCCGCGACCGCACGATGTCCTCGCCATGGGTCAGCCCGAAGGGCACGAACAGCAGTCCCGGTTGGTACACGTGCTGATCGTCCTGGTCGACCACGGTGATCATGAGCTCGTGGGGGTCATGCTGACGGAGGAGTCGGTTGGCGACCAGCGTGCCGCCCGTGCCGCCACCGAGGATGACCACGTGTTTCATGCTCGAAGTGAACCAGGGTGAGCACGCCGCACACCAGGACCGAAGGTCCCAGGACCCTGAGCATCCGGCCCTTCAACGGGTGGCCGTCATCGCATGGTGGGTCCGGGCCCGGTCCGTTCGGGGTTGCGCTCGCGAGCGGTGGCCTCGTTGTGCACGTCCACGACACCGGGGATCCGCCACACCATCCCGGCGACCACCTCCAGGTCCACAGGGAACAGCACCGTGCCATGGAGGGTGACGACGCCGTCCAAGACCGTCGCCGTCAGGGTGTGGGCCTCCGGCGCCCGCATGGGATCGGCAAGCATCGCCGATACGTCGCGGGTGAGCTCGTCGTCGCTGCGGTGGAGCACCCGCAGCAGGTCGGTCCTTGACACGATCCCCACGACCCGGTCGCCATCGAGGACCGGCAGCCGCTTCACCTCATGGTCGAGCATGCGGCGGGCCGCGGCCCGCAGGTCTTCGCCCGGCGCGGCCGTGTGGACCGGCGTCGTCATGAGCTCATGGGCGGTGTGACCCTTCTCCTTGATGGCCCAGGCGGTCTCACCGCCGCTGACGAGGTCGGCCAAGACCTCGAGGACCCGACGGCGGTGACCCCCAAAGGCCTCCTTGGTCACGAGATCGGCCTCCGTCACGATCCCGAGCAGGTGGCCGTGCCCATCGACGACCGGTAGCCCACTGACGTCGTGGCGCAGCAACCGGTCGACCAGCTCGGGGAAGGGTGCGTCGGGGCCGACCGTCACCACCTCCGTCGTCATCACATCTCGTACTCGCATGGGCTTGGCTCTCCTGGCTCGGCTCTCACGTCGTGGTCGTGGTAGCGGGCACCGGGCTGTCGTGGTGGGCGAAGAGCACCTCGGCGGTGACCGGCCGGGCCAGATCACCGAGGTCGGAGGCGAGGTCCACCAGCAGGTCGTCGACCGTGACCATGCCGACGAACGCCACGCCGCGCATGACGGCGAGCCGCCGCACCGCATGGATGCGGAACAGGGCGAAGGCGTCGTGCAGGTCGGCGTCGGCATCGATCGTGACGACGGGGGTCGTCATGACGGCGTCGACCCGAGCGTCGTGCGACAGGCCCTTGGCAAGCCCGCGACGAACGAGGTCCCGGTCGGTGACGATGCCCACGACCCGACCTGCGTCGACGATGGCCAGCGATCCCACGCCAGCTTGGTCCATGACCACGGCGGCATCCTCGATCGACCGCTCCGGCCCGATGCCCACACCCGAACGACGTACGGCGTCGATGGTTCGCATGCTGTGCTCCTGTTCTGTCGGTGGCGAGAGGCTCAGCTCGACGCGTGCTCGAAGTGCTGCACGCTGGCGTCGGAACCAGGGAAGAACAGGGACTGGTGGCCGGTGTCTCCCCACTGCACGAGGTACGGCGGTCCGCCATCGGGTCCGTGGACCTCGAGGACCTTGCAGTCGCGCTCGGGTTCCCCGACTCGATGCCCCTTGATCACAATGCGATCTCCAACGTTGGCGAGCACAGCACCCTCCTTCGGTCGTGAGCCCATCGTGGATGCCGTCTCCGCCCGTCGCCTAGGGCCGAAGGTCCCCGATGGCCGCCCGTCGGTCCCGAGGCGACCCCGATCGGCGCGCCAATCAGGGTCCATCGACCCTACGAGCGGGTCGGGGCCCGGGGCCACCATGACATGGAAGGCAGGCTCCCGGCGCGGTCCTCTCGCCGGAGGATCCTGGCGGCGGCTCGTCGCACAGGGCAGGGTACGGGGCGGAGCCGGCTGGCTCGACACGGAGGGAGCAGTGATGGCACGAATCATCGTCGGTGTGGACGGGTCGGATGCCTCGGCGGAGGCGCTGCGATGGGCCCTCACAGAGGCGGACCTGCGCGGCGCGGTGGTGGATGTCGTGCACGCGTGGCTGTACCCGTACGTGGGCGAAGCGTCCTTCACGATCGGTGAAGAGGAGTTCGAGGCGGAGGCCCAAGCGGTGCTGGACCGGTCGATGAAGGAGGCCGGTCCGGCCCCCACAGGGGTTGTGGTCAACCCGATCCTGGTGCACGGGCCCGCGGCCGGCGTGCTGCTTGACGCCGCCGTGGGCGCCGACCTCTTGGTGCTGAGCTCACGAGGGCACGGCGGCTTCGTCGGGCTTCTCCTCGGGTCCGTGAGCCAGCAGTGCGCCCACCACACCCCGTGCCCCTTGGTGCTCGTGCCTCACCCGCCCAAGTCGTGACCTCGGGGGGCGACGCGTGCGAGGCGAGCGGGTCGAGCTCATCCGCGCCGACCAGCGCGACGCGTGGTCCACGGGTCACCTCTGCCCCAAGGGCACCACCCTCGGCCATCTCCACCACGGCACGCGGGTGTCCGTCGCCGTTGAGCACCCCGGGGTCAACACCAACGTCCTGTCCCCCGGCGACCTCGTGGACGTGCCCTCCGGCAACGCCGCCGTCAACGGGATCCCCGTCACCATCGCCCCAGCGTGAGGGTGTGCCGCCGCTGAGCAGCGCGGGCCCTCGTCGCCTCGGGCATGCTGCGGGCCATGGAGCCAGGGGAGTTCAAGGGGAAGATCGGGCGCTACCACTGGGAGTCGGAGCCGTGGTGGCCCGACGACCCGCACCCCCCCGCGGGGGCTCCGAACGTGCTGCTCGTCGTGCTCGACGACGTGGGGTTCGCGCAGCTCGGGTGCTTCGGCTCGGACATCGCCACGCCCAGCCTCGACGCGCTGGCCGCGGGTGGGCTGCGCTACTCGAGCTTCCACACCACTGCGCTCTGCTCGCCCACCCGCGCCTGCGTCCTCACCGGCCGCAACCACCACAACGCCGGCATGGGCCGCATCGTCGATCTCGCCACCGGGTTCCCCGGCTACGACGCCCGCATCCCCAAGGCGTGCGCCTTGCTCCCGGCAATGCTGACACCGCACGGCTACGCGGCCTACGCCGTGGGCAAGTGGCACCTCACCCCGGAGGACGAGGAGCACCTGGGCGCACGACGCGACCGCTGGCCCCTCGGCCGGGGCTTCGAGCGCTTCTACGGATTCTTCCCGGGCGAGACCCACCAGTTCGTGCCGGCGCTCATCCACGACAACCACCACATCGAACCACCCGCCTCCTACGCCGACGGGTACCACCTCACCGCCGATCTGGTCGACCGCTCCATCGAGTGCATCGAGGACCTCCGCAACGTCGACGTCGACAAGCCCTGGCTGCTCTACTTGGCGACCGGTGCGTGCCACTCGCCACACCAGGCCCCGGCGCAGTGGATCGAGCGCTACCGCGGCCACTTCGACTCGGGATGGGACGTGTGGCGCGAGGCCGCGCTGGCCCGCCAGAAGGCAGCCGGGCTCCTGCCCGAGCACACCGAGCTCTCGGAGCGGCCCGAGTGGGTGCCGCCCTGGACCTCGCTCGACAGCACCGAGCGGCGGGTCTACGCGCGCTACATGGAGGCCTTCGCGGGGTACCTGTCACACACCGACGCCGAGATCGGACGGCTCGTGGCTCGGCTCGAGGAACTCGGCGAGCTCGACAACACAGTGGTGGTGGTGCTGTCCGACAACGGCGCGTCCTCGGAAGGCGGGCCCGTCGGTTCGCTCAACGACGCCCGGGTGTGGAACATGCTGCCCCGCACGGTCGAAGAGGCCGCCGTCCGCATCGACGAGATCGGCGGCCCCCGCATCCACAACAACTACCCGTGGGGCTGGACGATGGCCGGCAACACGCCCTTCCGGCGCTGGAAGCGGGAGACCCATGAAGGTGGGGTGGCCGACCCGCTCATCGTGCACTGGCCGCGTGGCATCGCGGCCCGAGGGGAGGTGCGTCACCAGTACGTCCATGCGATCGACGTGGTGCCGACCCTCCTCGAGCTGATCGGGATCGACGCGCCCGCCTCGGTGGCGGGGGTGGAGCAGCTCCCGATCGACGGGGTGAGCTTCGCCCACACGTTCGACGACGCGGACGCGCCCGCGCGCCACACCACCCAGTACTACGAGATGTTCGGCTGTCGGGCCCTCTACCAGGAGGGATGGAAGGCGGTCACCTACCACGAGATCCAGGCCGACGAGCCCGGCCTCGACCAGGCCCCATGGGAGCTCTATGACCTGCGCGCTGACCCGGCCGAGCGAATCGATCTCGCGACCACCGACCCCGACCGCCTGGCGACGATGGTGGCGCGATGGTGGGTCGAAGCCGAACGGAACCACGTGCTACCCATCGACAACCGCCCCTTCTCTGAGATGGTGTTCGGTCGGGCCTCGACGGTGCGCGAGCGCCCGCGCTACACCTACTTCCCCGGGCGGGCACCGGTGCCCGAGAGCGTGGCCGTGAACGTGCGCGGGCGACCCCACATGATCACCGCCTACGTCACGATCCCGGACGGCACGCACCCCGTGGAAGGGGTTCTGGCGGTGCAGGGCTCGGTGCTCGGCGGGTGGTCGTTCCACCTGCTGAGCGACGGTCGCCTCGTGTACGTGCACAACCTCGCAGGTTGGCGGGTCTACCGGGTGGAGGCCCCGGTGTCCGGCGACGGCAGGCTGACTCCGGGCGACCACTCACTGGGGATGCGGTTCGAGCCGCCGAAGGTCGACCTGCTCGTCGACGGCTCGGTGGTCGGCTCCGGAGAGGTGCGGCGCACGGTCTGGAGCCGCTTCTCCCTCACCGGCGCCGGCCTCACGGCTGGATGGTCACCGGACTTCTCCCCGGCCGACGATGACTACCGCGGCCGCTTTGCCTTCACCGGCACGCTGCACAAGGTCGACATCGATGTGCGCGGCCAGCCGACCATCGATCCAGTGGTCGAAGCCCACGACGCCATCGCGTCCCAGTGACGCAGCTGTCAGACCCGCCGCTCCTCGATGCCGTCGATCAACCCCCATTCCAGGGCCGTGGGGGCGTCGATCGTCTCACCGCGAAGGGCCAGGAGGGCCGTGCGGTGACGACCGACGCGGCGCGGCAGGCTGACGGTGCCCCCGGCTCCGGGGATGAGACCGAGGGACACCTCCGGAAGTGAGAAGCGGGTCGAAGGGTCTGCCACGACCCGCCGGGCGAAGGCGGGGAGCTCGATGCCGGAGCCGGCGCAGGCCCCGTGGAGGTGGGCGACCACGCGATCGGCGACCGCCGCGATGGCTCGCCCTACGCTCTGCTGCAGGCGCACCAGATGGGCCGATGCAGGGTCGGCGAAGGAGCCGAACTCATCGAGGTCGCCGCCCGTGCAGAACGCTGGGCCATCACCGCTCAGGTGCACCTCGGTGATCGACGGATCGAGGAGCGGCAGCCGGAACGCCTCCACGAGCGCGTCGCGCATGGCCGCATCGAGGGCGTTCCGGGCCTCGGGCCGGTTGAGGACGATGCGCAACACCGGCCCGGCCCGCTCCATCCGCACCCGATCTCTGCGCGAAGGTCGTTCCCGGATGGGGCGAGCGGCGCGCCAGGCGGCGAACTCCGGGCCGGCCTGCAGCGACGAGTACACGGCCGATTCGGCCACCAGCCCATCGTCGATGGTGCGCCGCCCCCCGCCGCGCAGCAGCACGGCCAGCGCGGTGGACGCGATCGGCGCCGCCTCGACAGTTGCCGTGATGGCCGACAGAAGGGGATCGCCCCTCCCCAGCACGACATCGCACAGACCGGCGGCGGGGTGCGCCTCCGGCGCCGAGGCGCTGGTGATGCCGACGACGACGGCCGCGATGCCGGCGTGGAGCTCCGACGGGCCGCCGACCGCACCGTCATCGAGGTCCACCACCGCCAGTGCCCCGGCCCCGTCCTCGCTGCCGGGTCCGGCCGCCAGCCCGCGCGCCCAGGCGGCCAAGGTGTCGAGGGAGACAAGGGTGGGAGGCATGGGCTCTGGTGCGTTGGCGATCGGCGCGGTGACGGGCCATTGTCGCGCCGTGGCTCTGTCGCCGGACGAGGAGGTGGATGCCTGGGCGACCAGCGGTGCCATGGCCCTCACGGCCGCTCCCGGAGGCCACCCGGTGGGACCCCCGCGAGGGCTGGTGCCCAAGCTGCAGACCGTGACTGCCCTCCTCGCGCGCCGGGCCGCCGAGCTGGGCGGCTCGCTCCACCTCGACCCGTTGGTGCTGCTGGGCGAGCGCGCCGCCCTCACCCAGCTGCCGCGTGGCGGGGTCGTCAGCTGCGGAGGCGGCACCCACCTGCTCCCGTGGGGCCGGCGCTGGCTGGCCGTCACCTTGGCTCGCCTCGAGGACGAGGAGATGGTGCCCGCCTGGCTGGAGCTCGACGAGACGATCGACAACCTCTGGGCCGTCGTGGCCGACGCACTCGAGCATCGGCCGCTCGACGATCTGGTGGCGCGCGCCGTCCTCCTGGGCCTGCCCGTCGGCTTGCTCCCCGACACCCCGCCCGCGGTGCCCACGGTAGGGGGGCTGCCGCTGCACCGGGTGCCCGCTGGTGGGATCTCCCCGATCGCCGCTCGGCTGGCCGACCTCCGCGTCGTCGACTTGAGCTCGCTGTGGGCAGGACCGCTGTGCGGCTCCTTGCTGGCGCAGGCCGGTGCCCCAGTGCTCAAGGTGGAGTCGGCCACCCGCCCCGACGGTGCCCGACGGGGCCCGGTCACCTTCTTCAACCTGCTGAACGGCGGCAAGCAGAGCGAAACCGTCGACCTGCGCTGCCGTAAAGGGGTACGCCGGCTGCACGAGCTGGTGGCGAGCGCCGACATCGTCATCGAGGGGTCTCGACCACGCGCCCTCGAGCAGCTCGGCATCGACGCCCTCGAGGTGCTGACGACCGGCCGCCCCCGCGTGTGGGCGTCCATCACCGGCCACGGGCGGGAGGGCCCGGGCCGGGATCGGGTGGCTTTCGGCGACGACGCCGCCGTGGCCGGCGGGCTGGTCGGCTGGAGCGACCACCGGCCGCTGTTCTGCGGGGACGCCATCGCCGACCCCCTCACGGGGATGGTGGCGGCGGCGGGGATCCTCGACGCGTTGGCCGCGGGCGGGCGGTGGCTCCTCGACATCTCGATGGCGCAGGTGGCCGCCCACTTCAGCGGGCCACCCATCTCGCTGGGCGGGTGGCACGGCGCGGTCGCGCCGCCCCGAGCCCGCGCCTGAGCGCCCGCGTCAGGGGTCGAGCGTCACGGCGCGTTCCGGGCAGCTGCTAGCGGCTCGGCGAGCTTCGGCCTCGTGCTCCGGAGGCACGTCGGAGTGCAGGAGCCGACCGAACCCCTCCTCATCGGCCTCGAAGAGCGACGGCGCCAGCGTGTAGCAGCGTCCGTGGCCCGTGCAGGCCTCGGTGTCGATGCCGATCTTCATCCGGGCAGGGTACTGCGTAGTCTGACACCAGCGTCATGTTCGGGCGCGCCGCGTTCAAGCCACGAGGGAGACCATGGCCGACTACCAGTTCCTGCAGTACGAGACCCACGACGACGGCTCCATCGTGCGGATCTTGCTCGACCGCCCCGAGGCCCGGAACGCCCAGAACCGCGGTCTGCTGGTGGAGCTCGACGACGCCTTCCTGCGCGCCGAGGCCGACGACACCTGCCGCGTGGTGATCCTGGGCGGCACCGGGCCGCTGTTCTCCTCGGGCCACGACATGGGGTCGAAGCAGGCCATGGCCGAGTACGGCACCCACCCCACCACGAAGATCAACGGGGCCACCCGCAAGGGCGCCGAAGCCCGCATGCTGCAGGAGTGGCACTACTACTTCGAGAACACGCGGCGCTGGCGCAACCTCCGCAAGATCACCATCGCCCAGGTGCAGGGCACCGTCTACGCGGCGGGCCTCATGCTGATGTGGGCCTGCGATCTGATCGTGGGCGCCGACGACGTGCTCTTCGCCGACGTGGTGGGCACCCGCCTCGGCATGTGCGGCCTCGAGTACTTCGCCCACCCGTGGGAGCTCGGGCCCCGCAAGACCAAGGAGCTGATGCTCACCGGCGACAGCATCGACGTGCACGAGGCCCATCGGATCGGCATGGTCTCCAAGGTGTTCCCTCGGGCCGAGCTCGAGGACTCCACCCTCGAGCTGGCCCGCCGGATCGCCCGGCTGCCCACCATGACCGCCCTGCTCATCAAGGAGTCGGTCAACGAGACGGTGGACAACCAGGGCTTCTACAACAGCCTCAACGCCTGCTTCACCCTGCACCAGCTCAACCACTCCCACTGGGCGGAGGTCCACGACGACCGCTGGCCGGCCGCTCGCCCCGAGGACGGGGTGCCGTCGTGGAAGGAGGCGCCGCCCATCGTGCCGGCCGAGAAGACCACGGTGCGGGCCGCCGACCCGGCGCCCGCCGCTTCCTGACGCGCGCGTTAGACATCGGCTAGAACAGGCGGATGTCCGACCTGAGCATGATGGGCGGCGAGGCCGACCCGGACGCCCTGGCGCACCCGCAACCGATGTTCAAGATGCTGCGAGCGGCGCCCGCCGTCGACCTCGGCGAGGACGCCATGGTGATCGTGGGCGGCGACGCCGAGGTGCGCCACGTGCTCCAGCACCCGGCCGTGTTCAGCTCCGGCATCGACGCCGTGACCATCGGCCAGGTCCGACCGCTGATCCCGCTGCAGATCGACCCGCCCGACCACAAGAAGTTCCGGAAGCTGCTCGACCCGATCTTCGCCCCGAAGCAGATCGCCCTCCTCGAGGACCGCACCCGCGCCCTTGTAAGGGAGCTCGTTGCGGCCGTGGTCGACGACGGTCACTGCAACTTCCACCACTCGGTGGCCGAGCCGTTCCCCACCACCGTGTTCCTCCAGCTGCTCGGCCTGCCAGTCAGCCGCGCCCAGGAGTTCATCGACCTGAAGGACGGAATCATCCGCCCGCCGGTTCGGACGCCTGAGGAGCGAGTGGCCTACACCTCGGAGGTCGGCCAGCGGATCTACGGGGTGCTCCAGGAAGCCGTCGACGAGCGCCTGGCCGAACGGCAGGACGACTTCCTGTCGATGTTCCTCGACGCCGAAGTCGAAGGCCATCGGCTCACCAGCGACGACGTGCTCGACATCGGCTACCTCTTCTTCCTGGCCGGCCTCGACACGGTGACGGCGTCGCTCGACTGCATGCTCTCCTACCTCGCCCAGCACCCCGACCACCGGCGGCAGCTGGCCGAGGATCCCTCGCTCATCCCGCACGCCATCGAGGAGATGCTGCGCTGGGAGTCGCCCGTGCAGGGTGTGGTGCGGGTCGCCACCAAGGACACCGAGATCAGCGGGTGCCCGGTGGCCAAGGGCCGGGTCGTCACCGTGATGCTGGCCTCGGCCAACACCGACGAGCGCACGTGGGACGACCCTGACACGGTCGACTTCGGGCGTGAAGGAAACCGCCACCTCGCGTTCGGCGGTGGAGCGCACCGCTGCCTCGGGTCGCACCTGGCCCGGATGGAGCTGCGGGTGGCTCTGGAGGAGTGGCACGCCGCCATCCCCGACTACTCGTTGCGGGAGGGCATCGTGCTGCAGTACTCACAAGGGCTTCGAGCCGTGGAGAACCTGGAGCTGGTCTGGTGAGCGCACCGCTGGGCGAGGTGCGCATGCTGATCGACGGCCGCCTGGTCGGCGGCGAGGGCGGCGCCACCTTCGACAACATCAACCCGGCCACCGAGCAGGTGCTCGGCCCGGTGGCCGACGGCACCGCCGCCGACATGATTGCCGCCATCGCCGCCGCCCGGCGAGCCTTCGACACCACCACCTGGGCCACCGACCACGCCTTCCGCAAGACGTGCCTCGTGCAGCTCCAGGCCGCCATCGAAGCGGAGAAGGAAGACCTGCGGGCCGAGCTGGTGGCCGAAGTGGGCTGCCCCGTGCTCATCACCTACGGCCCGCAGCTCGACGCTCCGCTGCGAGAGGCCCTCACCTGGCCGGCCGAGATGATCGACCAGTTCGCGTGGCGGCGCGACCTCGGCCCGAAGGACGCCTTCGGCATGGGCATGGAGACCGCCCGCGAGGTGTGGAAGGAGCCGATCGGGGTCGTCGGCGTGATCGTGCCGTGGAACTTCCCGATCGAGATCATCCTCAACAAGCTCGGTCCGGTGCTCGCCATGGGCAACACCTGCGTGCTGAAGCCGGCGCCCGACACGCCGTGGAACGCCACCCGGCTCGGCCGGCTCATCGTCGAGAAGACCG
>DAIQBC010000066.1:0-10751 GCA_036781345.1 Acidimicrobiales bacterium
TGCTGTTCGTCGCCGGCGCGGCGGCGCCGGCGCTGGCACCCCTCGACGTGCCGTCGTACGCACCCGAGGATGCGATCGCCATCGGCTCCGAGCTGTTCCTCCTCCTGCCTGGCGGCGTGGGCCGGAGCAAGCTGCCCACCGATCTCGGTCGCCAGACAGGCGTGGTCGGGACCATGCGGAGCTGGCGCACCGTCACCAAGCTGCTGGCCCTGGCCGAGCGGGCGCAGGGCTGATCGGCTGGCGCCCGGCAGGGAAGGGAGGGGTCCTCGCCGGGCGGCCGGCTGATCAGGTACCGCAGTGGTGGGCGACCAGGACGGCGGTCTCGCGGTGGAGGCGCTCGATCCGCTCGTCGGTGGGGGGGTGGGTGGAGAACAGCCGGGCCAGGCTCGCCGTCTGCCCAGCGAGCGGGTTCACGATGTAGGCGCTGGCCTGGGCGGGGTCCATGGCCATTGGCGCCTGGCGCGCCACGCCGTCGATCTTGGCCAGCGCTCGCGCCAGCGGCTCACCGGTGCCGAGCAGGTCGGCCCCGGAGCGATCAGCCTCGAGCTCGCGGCTCCGGGAGAGGGCGAGCTGCAGGAGCATGGCGGCCACCGGCGCGAGCACCATCATGGCCAACGCGCCGATGGGGTTCCCCCGGCGCCCTCGTCCACCGCCGAAGAAGCTGCCGAACATCGCCATCCGAGCCACCAGCGTGATCCCCATGGCCACCGCGGCGGCCACCGACCCGATCAGGATGTCGCGGTTGGCGACGTGCGACAGCTCGTGCGCGAGGACACCACGCAGCTCTTCAGGCTCGAGGAGCTGGAGGGCGCCGGCGGTGACGCACACCGACGCGTGAGCCGGGCCGCGCCCGGTGGCAAAGGCGTTGGGCTGCGGTGCGGGTGACACGAACAACTTGGGCATCGGGAGCTGGGCGCGGGTGGTGAGGTCGGTCACCATGGCGACCAGCTCCGGCAGCTCGCCGGCCGCGAGTGGGCGGGCCCCCGCGGCCCGGATCGCCAAGCGGTCGCTGAACCAGTAGGAGCCACCGACCACCGCCAGGCCGAGTCCCAGGCCGATGACGGCGCCGCCGCGCGGGGCCAGGATCCCACCGGCGATCACGAAGAACCCGCCGAGGGCGGCGAGCAGGACGAAGGTCTTCAGGGTGTTGACGTTCATGAGGTGGCCTCCGATCGGGTCGATCTCACGACCCCATCTTGCGCCGGAGCGGATGAGAGCTGGATGAGAGAAGACCGAGAGGATGCCGAGCCTTGGCCGGACCCGTCGACTCACCGTCCTCTCACGATTCGGGCCGCACGCTGAGGTGGTGGAACGAACCCAACCCCAGACCCGAACCGCCCCCCACGGGAAGCAGATGGCCGTCGAGGTCCGCACCAGGTTCGACGGGACCTGGTGCACGGGCTTCGAGCTCGTCGAGATCGTGTCGACGGCTCACGAGGTCAGCTACCGACTACGTCGCCACGGCGGCCCCGTGCTCCCGGGGCTGTTCGGTGCGGACGAGGTACGAGCGACCAGCCTGGCGGCGGCCGGGGCGATCGCCGACGTGCCGGTCTCCTTTCGCTACTAGACGCCCTCATCTGACTCTCATCCCCGCGGGCCTAGCGTGCGTGTGTGCGCCTGCTGGTGGTGGAGGACGACCTCAAGATGGCCTCGGTGCTCCGCCGTGGCCTCGAGCGCGAGGGCTATGCCGTCGACCTCGCGCCGACCGGGGAGCAAGCCGTCTGGGCTGGCCAGGAGTTCCCCTACGACGCGGTGGTCCTCGACGCCATGATCCCTGCACCCGACGGGTTCGAGGTGTGTCGCCGCCTGCGCCAGGAGGGCAAGTGGATGCCGGTCCTCATGCTCACGGCGCGCGACGCGGTCGAGGATCGGGTTCGTGGCCTCGATGTAGGAGCCGACGACTACCTGGCCAAGCCGTTCGCGTTCGCCGAGCTGTTCGCGCGCCTCAGAGCGCTCCTTCGCCGGGATCCAGGTCAGCGTCCGGCCGTGCTGCAGGCCGGTGACCTCGCCCTCGACCCTGCCGCCAAGACGGTGCGGCGAGGCGCGACCCCGGTGGCGCTGTCGGCCAAGGAGCTCTCGCTGCTCGAGCTCCTCCTGCGTCGCAAGGGCGACGTGCTGTCACGGAGTGAGATCCTCGACCACGTATGGGACTTCGCCTACGACGGCACCTCGAACGTCGTCGACGTCTACATCCGCTACCTGCGCGACAAGATCGACCGACCGTTCGGGCGCGAGGCGATCGAGACAGTCCGCGGGTCGGGCTATCGCCTCCGTGCGGACGGCGGCTGATCGCTCGGTGGTCCGACATCTCTCGTTGCGCGTGCGACTCGCAGGGCTCGTTGCCCTCGGCGCGACGGTGGTGCTGGCGACGGCCGCCCTCGTCGCCTACCACGATCTCAGCCGCGAGATCAGCGGCGCCATCACCACGGAGCTCCAGCTCCGGTTCGACACGCTGGCGGCCGAGGCCGAGGACGCCGGCCTCGTGGACCAGCACGCAGTGGTGGGGCAGACCGTCGACGAGTCTGGCGCCGTCCGCTCACCGGTCGGGGCCCTGCCGCTCCTGACCGACGCAGAGCTCCGCGCCGCGCTCGGCGGCCAGCTGATCATCGACCGCTCGGTGCCGGGCATCGGTGCCAACGCTCGATTGCTGGCTCGTCCCCTCCCCACCTCCGGAGGTCACATCCTGGTGGGGGTGGCGGCTGCCTCCACCGCCCCGCTGGAGCGCGCCCGAGACCGGTTCCTCCTCATCCTCCTCCTCGCCGGGCCCGCGCTCGCCGGTGCCATCACGGTCACGGCTTGGATCCTCGCCGGCGCCGCCCTGCGACCCGTGCGGCTGATGGCGGCTCGTGCGAGCACCATCTCGATGTCCGCGCCGGGTGAGCGGCTTCCCGAGCCGGGGGGTGGGGACGAGATCGCACAGCTCGGACGGACCCTCAACCAGATGCTCGACCGGATCGAGGCCACCGTCGCCCACGAGCGCGCCTTCATCGATGACGCCAGCCACGAGCTGCGCACCCCTCTCGCCGTGCTCCGTGGCGAGCTGGAGCTGGCAGCCCTCGACGCGAAGGGAGTCCCCACCGTGGTCGACGGGTTGCACAGCGCCCTCGAGGAGACCGACCGCCTCACCCGGCTCACGGAGAACCTGTTGACCCTCGCGCGGGCGGACGCGGGGCAGCTGAAGCCCGGGCATGGCGACGCCGATCTCCTGGACGCCGCGCGGGCTGCGGTGGCCCGTCTCCAGGTGCCCGACCAGCTCACGGTCACGATCGCCGGGGTGGCCGGGCCCGTTGCCGCGGAGCCCGAGTGGCTCGGGCAGATCATCACCAACCTGGTCACCAATGCGATCCGCTACGCCCGCCATGACATCCGGGTGGAGGTCGCCCGGTCACCGATCGGCGTCGAGCTGATCGTGGCCGACGATGGTCCCGGCTTCCCGCCGAGCGTGCTCCCGTCGGTCTTCGATCGCTTCGTGCGCGCAGACAACGCCCGAAGTCGGGGAGGCACCGGCCTGGGACTCGCGATCGTCGCCTCGCTGGTGGACGCCCTTGGGGGTGCGATACGCGCGGACAACGGACCGCCGCTGGGCGGCGCGCGGGTCGAGGTCACCCTTCCGGGGACGCCCATCGGTCGCTGACGCTCTCATCGAGCTCTCACGGAGCATCGACGATGGTGGGTTCCATGACGATGTCCGAGGTCCAGGTCCCGTCGAGCCAGCCGATGGCGGACTCCGACGTGTCACCCGTGGCGCCGCTGGTGCTCGTCGTCGACGACGACGACAAGCTTGCCGACGTCCTCGTCCGGTCGCTCACGCGGTCTGGGTACGAGTGCCTGGTCGCCGCGTCTGGGGATCAGGCGCTGTGGGATCAGGTCACCCATGCGCCTGACGCCCTCGTGCTCGACGTGATGATCCCCCACCCGAGCGGGGTCGAGATCTGCGGCTACCTCCGGGCGCGAGGGTTCGCCGGTGCGATCGTTGTGATCAGCGCTCGCGCGCAGGCTGCTGACCGGGCGGCGGCGTTGCGAGCGGGCGCCGATGCCTTCCTCGCCAAGCCGTTCCCGCTCATGCTCCTCATCGACACGCTCGCCGCAGCGAGGCACGCGCGGGCGACCGCCCCTTCGGCATGGGTTCGTGGAGGGCCGACGGTAGCGCGGGACTTCAGGTCTGCAGCGCCAGGAGCGCGTCGGCGACCTCCGTGAGGTGTCGGTCCCAGTCATCGGGCTCCAGGATCGGGATGACGACGAACTTCGAGCCGCCGACGGCGATGTGCTCGGCGATCATGGCCCGCAGCCCGTCGAGTCCCGACGCAACCACCCGCGTCGGATCCATTCCGGGCCGCCGTGCCTCGACGCCGGCCACCACCGTCTCGGGGAGGGGGCCCTCGCAGTAGGGGAGGAGGGCGCCGAAGTGCTCCGGGTCGATCGATCGACCCGCTTCCGCGGCGTGGGCCTCGATGGCCACGATGCCATCGCGCACGTCCTCCGGAGTGCAGAACGAGGGGAGCCATCCGTCCCCGAGCCGCCCGCAACGTCGGAGCTCCGATGGCGCCAGGCCGCCGAGCCAGATCTCCAACGGGTCCTGCACCGGTCGAGGACGCACGACGGCGGCTTCGTAGCGATGGGCGGCTCCGTCGTGGTCGACGGTCTCGCCGGCCCAGAACCGGCGCAGCAACGGAAGCGTCTCGTTGAACAGGGCGGCTCGGTCGGCGCGCGCCACGCCGAAGGCCTGATGCTCGCCCGGATCGGCGGCACCGAGCCCGAAGCCGGGCAGGAGGCGACCGGCGGAGAGTCGGTCGAGGGTGGCCAGCTCCTTGGCCAACAGCATCGGGTTGCGCCCCGGCAGGACGAGCACCGAGAAGCCCAGCTTGAGCCGCTGCGTGAGCCCCGCCGCCACCGCCAGCCCCACGACCGGATCGGGGCAGTGACCCGTCACGCGCTCCGAAAGCCAGAGCGAGTCGAAGCGGTGCTGCTCGAGGCCGGTGACGAGAGCCGCGAAACGGTCGGGATCGCTTGATGCCCGTGTACCGAGGCCGTAGCCGATCCGCACCTTCACGGTCGCCAGCCTGTCATCGAACGGGAGAGAAGCGCGGCCGATCCGCCACCCCGCGAGGCGGGCTCAGCGTGCTCCGTCACCTCGGACCAGCACGAGCGCGGTCCGCAGAATGATCCAGAGGTCGAGCATCAGGTTCCGGCGCTCGACGTACTCGACGTCGAGGTCGAGCATCTGGAGCATGCTCAAGCGGTTGCGGCCGCTGACCTGCCAGAGCCCGGTCAACCCGGGAGCGACAGCAGCCCGCCGCCGATGGCGCTCGGCGATGACGTCCCACTCCCAGGCCAGCATCGGACGCGGCCCGACGATGGCCATCTCGCCGCGCAGCACGTTCACCAGCTGTGGGAGCTCGTCGATGCTGAACCGCCGGAGCCAGCGGCCGGCCGGCGTGATCCGGGCGTCGCGGTCGAGCTTGTAGATCCCGTCGGCCGCCCCCGCGTCCTCGGCCCCCTCGAGCTGGCGCAGGCACAGCTCTCGGTGCGCTCGGTCGTCGCCGCCGACATACATGGTCCGCAGCTTGAGCACGGTGAACGGCCGGCCCTGGCGCCCGACCCGTTCTTGACGGAACAGCAGCGGGCCGGGACTCGTCACGCGGATGGCCACCGCCGCAACGGCAAGCACCGGTGAGCTGAGGGCGAGGCCGCACACCGCCACCAGGACGTCGAGAACTCGATGGCGACGGAGGCGGGCCGACCGGTCCGACCCCGTTACCGGTGCTGACGCCGGATTCACGGTCACCGACCGCCTTGCGGGCCTGTGGGCCCCGCCGGTTTGAGCGCGAATACGCTGCCGGTGTCTTGGCGTGAAGCTGGCTATCTTCATGAGTCCCTCGGCTAGGTCAGGTTGGCGGACGGTTGGCGGCGATCCGGTAGTTGCTGGCGGCCACCCGGACGGTGTGCGCGGCGGGTACGGACTGCGTGAGCACCGCCCCGGAAGCGATGAGCACATCGTCGCCGATCTCGACGTGTGGCTGGAGGAACACTCCGGTCCCGATCCGTACGCGGCTGCCCACCTTGACCAGACCGGAGGCGACGACGGTCGGACCCGTGGAGATGTCGGATCCCACCTCGCAGTGATGGTCGAAGGAGTTGTACGCCGAGAGGAAGTTGTTGCTCCCCAGCACCACGCCGGCGCCCAGGTGGCAGAATGCGCACAGCACGTTGCCAGTGCCGATCACGGCGTCGGCGGCGATGCGGCAGCTCGGATCGATGGCATTGGCGAGCGGGAGCCCGGTGGCCTGGACGACCTCCCTCAGCCGCACACGAGCCTGGACTGACGTGCTGACGGTGACGATGGCCGCGTCTACCGTCGACCGGTCCACCAGCTCGGCGAGACGCGTCGAGCCGCCGAGCACCGGCAGACCATGACGGACCTCTCCCCACATGGCCTCATCGTCGTCGAGGATCCCCACCGCGGTCACGCGTTGATCAGAGCGCAGGATCTCCGTCACCTGGGTGGCGCCGAGCCCGCCGCCGATGAGCAGCAGGCGCGTCTGTCCCGGCGCCGTGGGGAGCGGTTCGAGCGCACCGGAGGATCGTCGTGTCAAGCCGGCGACGAACGCGTCGACGTCGGCGGCAGTCACCATGCCCTGGGCGGGGACGGCGGCCAGATCGACCCCTGCTTCGGCAGCCCGCTCGCGGGCCCCAACCGTGGCGACGACGTTGTCGGGTCCGCTGGGGCCAGCGGCCCCCGGCGGGCCGTTCAGGGCCGGCCCGCCGGGGGCGGTGCTTGACGCGAGACGGGCGCCTTCCACCTCGCCGGCGTTGGCGACGATGAGGGCGAGCGGGGTGGCCAGCGAGGCGCGTTCTCCTTCGACGAGACGGTGGATCAGGTAGCCGGCGGCGTCGGCGAAGACCTCGATGTCGCTCTTCTCGGTCTCGACGTCGGCGATGAGATCGCCGATCGCGACCCCCGCGCCGTCGACCACGTGCCAGCGCACGACGACGAACGCATCGCTGTTGACGTCGGCACGCGGGGCGTACTGCTCCTTCATCACGCCCCCTGAGCCAGGCGTCGCAGCTCGCTCTCGATCTCCGAAGCGCTCACCAGCACCTCGGCTTCCCGGTGCCGCGCCGTGGGTATCACCTGGGCCGAGCTGGTGAGCACCCGCACCGGGTGCCGGAGCCGGCCGAAGAGGTCCTCGCTCAGCGGTAGGGCAACACCGGCGCCCCACGACCAGCCGGCCGTGCCCTCTTCGACGGTGAGCACTGCCCCGGTCACGGAAGCAGATGCCGCGACGACCCCCACCTCGAGCGGCGCGAGCTGCATCGGGACGACCAGCTCGACGAAGAGCTCGTCCTCGAGGGCGAGCCGGTGGACGACGTCGAGCGCCACTGCGGCCGTGTAGCCGTAGGCGACGGCGGTGACCCGGCAACGCTCCCGGGGAACAGGGGCAAGCGCCACGGCGTCGAGGGGATGCTCGGGTGTGTGGGTGACGAGCAACCCGCCCAGCCGAGGCCCGTCGATGACCCCCATCTGCCGGCCGTAGAGCAGCTTGTGCTCGATGACCAGTGCGGGCTGGCCTTGAGCAAACAGGTGGCGGTACATCGCGGCCAGGTCGTGGTGCAGCGAGGGTGCCACGACGAGGAGGTTGGGCAGGCCGAGGAAGTGCTTCTCGAGGCTCTGGCTGTGGGTCGGCCCGTACCCTCGCCCGCCTCCCGACGGCGTCCGGATCACCACCGGGCAGGTCACCTGCCCGGCGTACATCGGCCCGTACTTGGTGATGTGGTTGCCGATCTGGTCGAAGCACAAGCCGAGGAAGTCGCCGAACATGATCTCGACGATCGGGCGATAGCCGGACATCGCCAACCCGGCGGCCACCCCGGCGATGGCGGCTTCGCTGATCGGCGTGGACAGGACCCGACCGGGGAACTCGGTCGAGAGTCCCCTGGTGACCTTGAACGCGCCGCCATACGGGTCGACCAGGTCCTCGCCGAGCAGGATCGTGCGGGGGTCGTCGGCCAGAAGCCCTCGCAGCGCCGTACCGATCTCGGCGGCCATCATCGTCACTCGGTCCCTCCGGGACCGATCGCGGATGGGCCGGGTCCGTCGAGCCGCCCGACATCGGCGAAGATGACCTCGAGGGCCGACTCGACCTCGTCATCGATCTCGGTCGACCGCCCCGTCACCAGGCGGGGGCGCTGCACCACCAGCGGCTCGACCGACCGGTATCGCTCGACCTCGTCGAGCGGTCGATTGTCGTCGTTCTTGGAGTGATGGCACAGCCGGTAGGTGTGCAGCACGAGGGCACGAGGCCGGCAGTGACGGCGGACCTCGGCGATCTCCTGGTTGGCCGTCGCCGAGATCTCCCCGACATCGAACGTCTCGAGCTCGCTGACACCGAACCCGAAGGCGGCGAACCGTTGGGCGATGTCGCCGGCGAGGTTCTGGCCGATCGGTGTGCTCTGGGCATATCGGTTGTTCTCGACCACGACGAAGAGGGGCAGCGACCAGAGGCTGGCGAGGTTCAGGCTCTCGTAGACGACGCCTTCGCCGAGGGCGCCGTCGCCCATGAACACCACGCTCACGGCGTCGAGGCCGTCGAGCTTGCCGGCCAGTGCGATGCCCGCTGCCGCGGGCACGGTTCCCCCGAGCACGCCGTTCGACTTGAAGCCTGGCGCGCACAGGTGCTGGCTCCCGCCGATGCCGTCGCACACGCCGTCAGCGGCACCCGTTACCTCGCGAAGGAGGCCCCGGAAGTCGCCGGTCCACGCGAGGTAGTGGCCGTGGCAACGGTGGTTGGAGAAGATGTGGTCGCCGGGCCTCAGATGCTCGATCACGCCGACGGCGTTCGCTTCCTGGCCGATGCAGGCGTGGGTCGTGCCATGGAGCTGACCCGTCTCGAACAGGCCCAACAGGCGCTCCTCGAATCGGCGGATGGCAGCCATCCGCCGGTACCACGTCTCGTCACGGGCCTCCCCGGCGACGCCGGTCAAGCGGGCATCGGTGGTGGGCACGGGGTCCTCCGCCTGCCCTTGCCCGCCGTGGGGACGGGGCGCGATGAACGGCGCGCCGCCCGGGCCCTCACGATCGACCCCTTCTAGTGCCACGCCGCCCGTCATGGAGTCGGTCGCCCTCTCGCCCACTTCCCGCCTCGGTTCCATTCCCGCCATGCAACCCGAGGCACGATAGTGCACGATCGGTGCGCTGGCGCCACCTGCGGAACCCCGTGCGGGCCCCGCGACTGGAGAAGACCGGGCCTGCTGGACGCAGCGGTAGCCGGAGGGATCCTCACAGATCCGGAGGCAGGATGGGCCGCCGGCCGGGAGCGACGACCGGCGAGAGGGCGAGGACGGCCAGACCCGCGAACACGAGGGCCATGCCGGCGACCGCCGGATCGGTGAGACGCTCATGGAGCACGACCACCCCCAGCGTGGCCGCCGTCAGCGGTTCGGCGAGCGACAGCGTGGTCGCGGTGGCCACCGTGACACCGGCGATGCCCCGACCGAAGAGCAGGTAGGAGGCCGCCAGGCTGCCGAAGCCGAGCCAGAGGACCATCGCGGTTCCCCGGGCGCTGACCAGCGGGCCTATCCCAGCCACCAACCCGACCGGGAGGAGGGCGAGGGCGCTCAGCGCGAACACCCAGGTCATCACCAGGTCTGGATCGTGGTGGTCGGTCAGCTGCTTGGACCACAGCGCGAAGGCGGCGTAGCTCAAGCCAGCGCCGAGCGCCAGGGCGATCCCCAGCGGGTCGACGTGCTCGCCGCCGCTGGTGGAGGTGGCCAGGAGGACGGCGCCGCCCAGGGCGAGCGTGGTGGCGATCGCCCAGCGCCGGCTCGGGCGCTCGCCCCGGCCGAGCCAGCCGAGCAGGCCACCCCAGACGGGGCCCGACCCCACGCCGACCACCGTGCCGATGGCCACTCCGGCCAGCCGCACGCCGCCGAAGAAGCACAGCTGGTAGGCGGCAGTGGCGGCGGCCGCCAACGCCAGAGGGCCGCGTTCGAGATCGCGCGCCCCCGCCCATAGCTGCCCCCGCCCGGCGGCGACGGCCGCCAGGACCAGTGCACCGAGCACGTTGCGGGCGCTGCCGACCGCGACGCTGCTGGCTCCGTCGGGACCGAGGGCCTGGGCGGTGCCGGTGGTGCCCCACAGCGTGGCGGCGGCCACCACGAAGACGGGTGCCCGGGGGCTGGCGGTGGGGGCGGGCACCCGGGTCAACCTACCCAGCGGCCCCAACGGGTTCGCCCGAGGCCCCGCATCCCTGTGAGCATGGTCGGGTGCTGCAGGTCCGCGAGCTGGCTGTGGAAGTGGGCGGCTCCGTGATCATGGACGGGGTCAGCTTCAGCATCCGCGCTCGCGACAAGGTCGGGCTGGTCGGTCGCAACGGGGCCGGCAAGACGAGCCTGCTCAAGGTGCTGGGCGGGGTCGACGACGCCTTCGCCGGTGTCGTGAACCGCTCCGGCGGGCTCGGCTACCTGCCCCAGGATCCCCGCCTCGACGGGGTCGACGACCAGATCCCGGCGGTGCGCCACATCTTGTCGGGACGGGGGTTCGACGAGGCCGCCACCCGCATCGAGAAGCTCCGGCTCCAGATGGAGGAGGATCCGAGCGAGCGGGCCGTCGACCGCTTCACCCGCGCCGAGGAGACCTTCCGTCTGGAGGGCGGCTACGCGGCCGAGAGCGAGGTGCGGCGCATCGCCGCCGGGCTGGGCCTCGAGGACGACCGGCTCGACCTTCCCATCGCGGCGCTCTCCGGCGGGCAGCG
>DAIQBC010000067.1:0-10750 GCA_036781345.1 Acidimicrobiales bacterium
CGACAGGTCGATGCCCTTGCGGGCGGAGAGGGCCTGGCGCAGGAAGTTCAGCACCGAGACGCCCTGCACCTGCTGCGGGTACTGGAAGGCCAGGAACATCCCGGCCTTGCCGCGGATCTCCGTGTCCCAGGAGGTGATGTCGTCGCCCTTGAAGAGGATCCGACCACCGGTGACCTCGTACTCGGGCGAGGCGAGCAGCGTGGACGCGAGCGTCGACTTGCCCGAGCCGTTGGGGCCCATGAGGGCGTGGACCTCGCCTGCGCCCACGGTGAGATCGACCCCGTTGAGGATGTCGGGAGCCCCATCGGCACCCGTGGGGCGGGCGCGGAGGCCGTCGATCTGGAAGAGGGGGACTGCGGGGGCCATGCGCCCAGTCTATTAGCACTACGCAGATAGTGGAAAAGACGTCAGGCGTCCCGGAGGTCTTCCTTCCAGGCGCGGAAGCGGTGGTGCTCGGCCCCCGAGGGCCCGACGCCATGGCCCGCGCCGTCCGGGCACAGCGTGAAGGTCCACTGGTCGCGGAGGTCGTCGACGCGGGCGGCCCAGTAGCGCGCCGCGGCCCTGGTCGCGGGTCCGGCCCGCCACAGCAGCCACGGCCCGATGCGCCGCTTGTAGCTCGCCACCGGCTGGCCCGGCAGGTCGTGGCCGAGCGCCAGCAGCTCCTCGGGAGCTTCCACCCAGGCGGTGGCCGGGATGGCCCGGTCCCGCACCGGGGTCAGTGGGAGGTCGTCGGTGTGGATCGGCGTGTGGTCGTCAGGCCGCTCGTGGTACGGCCGTGCGTCGGCCACCTCACCAGCCCCGGTCGATCCACTCCTGGAGGTGGGGGCGCTCGGCGCCGATGGTGGTGGGCTTCCCATGGCCGGGCAGCACCAGCGTGTCGGCCGGCAGGGTGAGCAGCCGCCGATCGAGCGACTCGATGATGGTGGGGAAGTCGCCGCCCTCGAAGGTCGTGTTGCCGGGTCCACCGGGGAACAGAGTGTCGCCGCTGAAGAGGACCGGGTGGCCCTCCACCAGGAAGCACATCGACCCTGGCGTGTGCCCCGGCGTGGCGATCGTGTGCAGCCGGATCCGACCCACGTCGATCACGGACTCGTCCTCCAGCACCTCGTCATAGGACGGCAGCATGGCGGCGTCGGCCGCCGTCACGCCCACCGAGTACCCGGCGTCGCGCAGCTGGGGCACGGCCTGGATGTGGTCCCAGTGGCCGTGGGTCTCGAGGACGCGGCGCACGCCCAGCCTCTGGCACAGCTCGAGCAGGCGCTCGTGCTCGTTGGCGGCGTCGAGCAGCACGGCGTCCCCCGTCTCGGTGCACCGCAGCACGAAGACGTTGTTGTCCACGGGGCCCACCACCACCTCGTGGATCTCGACCCCCGTGGCGTCCCAGATCAGCGTGTCGGTCATGCCGACGAGCGTAGGCGGGCAGGTCCGGACGCGGTGCTGTGAGCATGCCCTACACGTCCACCGGGCTGATGACCTCGAAGCCGAGGGAATCGGCGGCGGGGATCTGCTGCCGATCGAAGGTGAGGTAGCGGACAGGCCCTGGGAGGCGGTCGGCGGCGGCCAGGTGGATCGCATCGACGAGGCGGATGCCGTAGCTCGCGCCGATCTCCACGGCGCGTGCCAGGCAGCGCTCGTCCAACGGCACGATCCAGAAGGCGTCCCATTCGTCGCGGAGGGCACGCCACAGGTCCACCTGTTGGCGGCCGGTCACCGCGGCACGGTGCAGGGCGAGCTGGGCCTCCGTGCGGACGAGAGCCGATGCGCACCAGGGATCGTCGACAGCCATGGCCTCGAGCACGATCGAGCGGTGCCTGTCCTGCAGGTACCGCCGGACCAGTGCCGACGTGTCCACGTACAGGCTCACAGCGTCGCTGACCTCACTGACCTCGCACCTGCGCGAGGACACGGTCGAGGCGCACGTCGACGGCGGTGTCGACGGCGTCCGGGGCGGCCGGGCGATCGAGGCGTCGGGGTGGCTCGACGAGGCCGGCGGCGGTCAGATCCGCGAGCGATGGGGCACCCGACGGCTCGACCGGGCCGAGCTGGGCGACGGGTCGTCCGTCGATGGTGATGAGGACGCGCTCGCCGGCTTCCGCCTGGCGAACCGCGGCGGCAAGGTTGGCTCGCAGCTCGCGCGCCCCGATCTGTTCCACGAGACAGAAGTGTACGCATGCGTACACACTGGCGTTGGCACGCGACCCTCGCCCGGCGCTAGAAGGGCGGCATGAACTTCGCCTTCTCCGAGGAGCAAGAAGAGCTCCGCCGCATCACCCGCCAGTTCCTCGAGAGCAAGTCTCCCGAGACCGAGGTGCGCCGCCTCATGGACACCGACGAGGGCTACGACCCCGCGGTGTGGAGCCAGATGGCCAACGAGCTCGGCCTCCAGAGCCTCATCATCCCTGAGGAGTTCGGCGGCCAGGGCTTCACCTTCGTGGAGCTCACCGTCGTGCTCGAGGAGATGGGTCGCGCCCTGCTGTGCGCCCCCTACTTCAGCTCGGCGGTGCTGGCCGCCAGCACACTCCTCCACGCCGGCGACGACGCCGCCAAGAAGGAGCACCTCCCGGGCATCGCGTCGGGCGAGACCATCGCCACGCTGGCCTTCACCGAGCCCAATGGGAAGTGGGACGAGAGTGGCATCGAGGCCACCGCCACCAAGGACGGTGACACCTGGAAGATCAGTGGCACGAAGATGTTCGTGCTCGACGGCAACGTGGCCAACCTGTTGCTCGTGGCGGCCCGGACGGGCGCGGGGGTGTCGATCTTCGCCGTCGACCCGGCCGATGCCACCGTCACCCGCACGAACCTCGCGACCATGGACCAGACCCGCAAGCAGTCGAAGGTCGAGCTGTCCGGCACCCCGGCCACGCTGATCGGCGCCGACGGCGCCGGCTGGGCCACCCTCGAGCGCGTGCTCGACCTGGCCGCCGTGGCCCTGGCCGCCGAGCAGGTCGGTGGCGCCCAGAAGGTGCTCGAGACGGCCGTGCAGTACGCCAAGGATCGCGTGCAGTTCGGGCGCCCCATCGGCTCCTTCCAGGCCATCAAGCACAAGTGCGCCGACATGCTCCTCGAGGTCGAGTCGGCCAAGTCGGCCGCGTACTACGCCGCGTGGTGCGCCGCGGAGCTGAACGACGAGCTCCCGTCGGTGGCCAGCCTGGCCAAGGCGTACTGCTCCGAGGCCTACTTCCATGCCGCGGCCGAGAACATCCAGATCCATGGTGGCATCGGCTTCACCTGGGAGCACCCGGCCCACCTCTACTTCAAGCGGGCCAAGTCCTCCGAGCTCCTGTTCGGCGACCCGACGTACCATCGCGAGCTCCTCGCTCAGCGCATCGGCATCTGACCCCGTCCTGTCCAGAGCCGCCTCCTCGTGATCTGGCTCTTCGTCGTCGTGGGGGCCCTGGCGGTGTTCGCGATCGCGGCCGCCTTCGTGGGGTCGGAGGCGTTCAAGCTCGGGCACGAGACGCCCTCGGCGATCTTCGACATGGACGAGGCGCTGCAGGCGGTGGGCGATTCCCTGCCGGGGCCTGTCCAGGCGCGCCTCAGCTATGACGAGGTGCGGCGGCTCATCGGCGCCAGCCTGGAGCACCTCGAGTCGAAGGGTCTGGCCGCCCGTCCGGGTCGTGACAAGCGGGTGATCGGCGAGCGCGACGAGGTGGTGGTGGCCGACGCTGATGCCGTGGCCGTGGTGCTCGGCGCCGTCGACACCGAGGGCCTCGAGGTGAGCGACGAGGACGCCTACGAGGTGATCCGGGCCTTGCTCGGCTACCTCGGCCGCATCGGTGCCCTCGGTCCGCCGGCCTGACGGGGAACCGCCACCCCTCGCCCGGCGTGGTGTGCTTCACTGGCGCCACCAGAGAAGGGAGGTGGTCCACACGATGAACGACTGTTGTAGTGGGACCCTGGAGGTGGCTGGCCGCTAGCGCGGCTCGCTGGACCAGCTGGCGTAGACCAAGCCAGTCGCCGCCGGAGCGTCGTTCGGGGAGTGGTCCCTCCCGGTTGCCCGATCTCGGGTGACGCGCCTCGGTGCAATGCCAGTGATGACCGGCGACGGGGACCGCATCGGTCTCGATGCGGTCCCCGTTCCGCGTCCCCGGGTAGGTTCCCGGGGATGGAACGGCCCACCCGGTTCGAGCACCACCGGTTCCTCGGCGACAAGCGCACGCAGGTCGTCTACGACCTCGACACCTTCACCGACGCCGAGGTGATCGACGAGCTCATGGCCGCCCAGACCTACCTCTGCTTCGGGCCCGACACGCTGGCCGAGGCCCGCAACCGCGGTTACCGCCTGGCCAAGTAGCGACCGGCTGATGGAGCACCGCTTCCCCTCGAGCGGCAACCTCCTCGCGGCCCACCTCGTCCGCCCCCCGATGCGGGCCGACGTCACCTCGGTTCCCGCCGTGGTGCTCGCCCACGGCTACCCGAGCGACGTGAGCGCGGCCTCGGTGGCCGCCTCGGCGTTGCCGGAGCTGGCCGACCGGATCGCGGCGGAGATGGGTTGGCTCGCCATGGCGCTCGCCTTCCGAGGGTGTGGCGGCTCCGAGGGCAGCTTCTCGCTCGGCGGGTGGCTCGACGACCTGCGGGCGGCGGTCGACCACCTCCAGGCGACGGAGCAGGTGCGCGGGGTGTGGCTGGTCGGCTTCGGCACGGGCGGCGCGCTGGCGATCTGCGCGGCGGCCTCCGATCCGAGCATCCCCGGGGTCGCCACCCTCGGGGCCCCGGCCGACTTCGACGACTGGGCGTCGCACCCGAAGCGCCTGCTCCAGCACGCCCGCGAGGTGGGGATGATCACCAGCACGGGCGTCCCTCCTGACTTCGATGCCTGGTCACGCGAGCTCAAGGACCTGCGGGCGGTGGCCTGTGCACCCCGGCTCGCACCTCGTCCCCTGCTCGTGTTGCACGGGAGCGACGACGATCTCGTGCCGGTGTTCGACGCCCGCGTCCTCGTGGACGCCCACGGCGCCGGCGAGCTCCGCATCATGAACGGCGCCGGCCACCGCCTCCGCCACGACCCACGAGCGGTGGCCGTCCTCCTCGGCTGGCTCGATCGCCAGCGCCACCTGCGGTAGGCGAGGCGCGCTCAGCCGTCCTTGCCCTTGCCCTGGGCCTTCATCAGCCTCTTGAACGCGCGGACCTCGAGGAGGGACTCGGCAGACCCGACGTCAGCGATCGAGCGATGGGTGTCGTCGGAGAAGGGCCGCGACGGCTCCTCCCAACCCTGGGGGCGGATGCCGAAGCGCTTGGCCAGCAGGGCCAGGAAGATCTTGGCCTTCTCACCGCCGTAGCCGGGTAGCGCATGGAGCCGGTCGAACAGCTCCGACCCTGTGGTCACGCCGGTCCACACCGCCTCCGCGCGCCCGCCGTAGTGGTCGACCAGGTGCTGGCACAGCTGCTGGGTGCGCTTGGCCATCGAGCCCGGGTAGCGGTGGAGAGCCGGCGGACCCTTGAAGATGGCCTCCAGCTCCTCGAGGGGCATCGTGGCGATGGCCGCCGCGTCGAGCGCGCCGCCCAGCCGCTCCTTGAGCTTGAGGGGCGAGGCGAAGGCCCACTCCATGGGCACCTGCTGGTCGAGCAGCATGCCGATGAGGCGGGCGAGCGGGTCGGCGACCAGGAGCTGGTCGGCCTCCGGGTCGCCGGTGACGGGCATCGAGGGCGTGGCCATCCCCCAACGATACGTAGCCGCGGTGGCTAGGCGAGCCGCGGATCGGATCGTTCCGGGTCGAGCCCGTAGCGGGTGATGGCGTCCTGCACCTGCTCGGGCTTGACCTCGCCCGCGGTGGCCAGTGCAGCCAGGGTGGCTACCACCACATGGGCGGCATCGGTCTCGAAGTGGCGGCGGAGGGCTTCGCGGGTGTCGCTCCGCCCGAACCCGTCGGTGCCAAGGGGGGTGAAGCTACGGGCTGTAGGAAGCCAGCGGGCGATCTGGTCGGGGACCGCCTTGATGAAGTCCGTGACGGCGATCACCGGCCCCTCGCCGGCCAGGATCTCGGTGACGCGGGGCGTGCGGGCCGGCTCGCCCGGGTGGAGCCGGTTCCACCGCTCGGTGCTGAGGGCCTGCTCACGCAGCCGCTTGTAGCTCGTGGCCGAGAAGAGCTCGGCACCCACGTCGTAGTGCTCGGCCAGCTCCGCCTGGGCTTCGCGCGCCGCCAGGTTGGCGGAGCCGGAGAACAGGATCGTGGCGTGGTGCGTGGTCCCCTCGGGGGCTTCCGACCATCGGTACATCCCCTCGATCACGCCCTTGTCGGCGCCGTCGGGCATCGCCGGCATGGGCTGGTTCTCGTTGTAGAGCGTGAGGTAGTAGATGACGTCGACATCGTCGAGCCACATCCGCCGCAGGCCGTGCCGCACGAGCGTGCCCACCTCGTAGGCGAAGGCCGGATCGAAGGCCTCGATGGCCGGGTTCACCGATGCGAGCAGGAGGCTGTGGCCGTCCTGGTGCTGGAGACCCTCCCCGAGGAGGGTGGTGCGGCCGGCGGTGGCGCCGAGCAGGAACCCCCGCGCACGCGCGTCGGTGGCCTGCCAGATGAGGTCGCCCACGCGCTGCCAGCCGAACATCGAGTAGAAGGTGAAGAAGGGGACCATCGGCACGCCGTGGCTCGCGAAGCTGGTGCCGGCGGCGATGAAGCTCGCCATCGAGCCGGCCTCGGTGATGCCCTCCTCGAGGATCTGCCCGCTCTGGCTCTCCTTGTACGAGAGCAGCAGGGCGTGGTCGACGGGCTCGTATCGCTGGCCCTGTGAGGCGTAGATCCCGAACTCCTTGAAGAGCGAGTCCATGCCGAAGGTGCGGGCCTCGTCGGGGATGATCGGCACGACGCGGGGGCCGAACTCGGGGTCACGGCACAAGTTGCGCAGCAGGCGCGTGAAGGCGGTGGTGGTGGACGCCGCGTGCTTCCCGGAGCCCGCCAGCATCTCCTCGAAGGCCGCCTTGGCCGGCAGCTCGAGCTTGCGCTTGGTACGGACCACGCGCCGGGGCAGCGAGCCGTCGAGGGCGCGCCGCCGCTCCATCATGTACTCGCGGATGGGTGAGCCCTCGGCCAGCGAGATGTACGGCGGTTCCTTGTCGTCGCCCAGCGCGTCCTCCGGCACCTCGTCCTGCAGGTGGAGCCGCTCGCGCAGGAGGCGCAGCTGGTCGGTCGTCATCTTCTTGATCTGGTGGGTGGCGTTGCGGCCCTCCACGTCCGGGCCCAGCGTCCAGCCCTTGATCGTCTTGGCCAGGATGACCGTGGGGCCAGCGGGCTGCTCGGTGGCCGCCTTGTAGGCGGCGTAGAGCTTTCGGTAGTCGTGGCCACCGCGAGGGAGGTTGCGGATGTCGTCGTCGGACAGGTGCTCCACGAGCTTGCGCAGGCGCGGATCAGGGCCGAAGAAGTGCTCGCGGGCGTAGGCGCCCGATTCGACGGCGTAGCGCTGGAACTCCCCGTCGACGGTCTCGTTCATCCGGTTGAGGAGCACGCCGTCGACGTCCCGCATGAGCAGCTCGTCCCACTTGCCCCCCCACACGACCTTGATGACGTTCCACCCCGCGCCACGGAACACCGCCTCGAGCTCCTGGATGATCTTGCCGTTGCCCCGCACCGGGCCGTCGAGGCGTTGGAGGTTGCAGTTGACGACCCAGGTGAGGTTGTCGAGGTTCTCCCGGGCGGCCAGCGAGATCGACCCGAGGGTCTCCGGCTCGTCGCACTCACCGTCGCCGATGAAGCACCACACCCGCGACGCGCTCGTGTCCTCGATCTGCCGGTTGTGCAGGTACTTGTTGAACCGGGCCTGGTAGATGGAGCAGAGCGGGCCGAGGCCCATCGACACCGTCGGATACTCCCAGAAGTCCGGCATCAGGCGAGGGTGGGGGTACGACGAGAGCCCGCCTCCGCCCACCTCACGCCGGAAGCGGTCGAGCTGGTCCGCAGTGAGGCGACCCTCGAGGAACGCCCGGGCGTAGATGCCAGGGGCGGCGTGGCCCTGGAAGTAGACGTGGTCGCCGGCCAGGCCATCGTCCTTGCCGTGAAAGAAGTGGTTGAAGCCGACCTCGTACAGCGTGGCCGAGCTGGCGAAGGTGGCCAGGTGCCCACCGATGCCGTCCGCCAGCGCGTTGGCCTTCACCACCATCACCGCCGCGTTCCAGCGGACGAGCCTCCGGATGCGTCGTTCGATGTCCTCGTCGCCAGGGAAGAACGGCTCCTCCTCGGCCGGGATGCTGTTGACGTAGGGAGTGGACACCGTTGCGGGAGTGCCGACCTGCAGCTCGCGCGCCCGGTCGAGCAACGTGGACATCAGGAACCGCGCCCGCGCCTTGCCCTGGATGCCCACGACGGCATCGAGAGAGTCCCGCCACTCCTGGGTCTCGGCCGGGTCCGTGTCAGGGAGCTGGTGGACGAAGCCGTCGATGATCATGGACCCCATCATCTCGCCTCGGAGGGCCAGATGCGCCACCATCCTGCGATGACCTCGAACGCCGACCCTCCTACCGCGGCCTACACGGACGGCGCGTGCTCGGGGAACCCGGGGCCAGGCGGGTGGGCGTGGGCGGTGGCGGGCGGCCGGTACGCATCAGGTTCGTCGCCCCACACCACCAACCAACGGATGGAGATCGTCGCCGCCTTCGAAGCGGTCCGGGCCATCGAAGGCCGGCTCGAGGTGGTGAGCGACTCCACCTACGTCGTCCACTGCTTCCGCGACCGGTGGCACGAGGGCTGGGTGAAGCGGGGATGGAAGAACTCCAACCGCCGGCCGGTGGCCAACCGCGATCTGTGGGAGCCCCTCGTCGACCTCGTGCTGGCGCGCGGCGACGTCACCTTCCGGTGGGTGAAGGGCCATGCCGGCGATCCGATGAACGATCTGGTCGACCGCCTCGCAGTGGAGGCCGCGCTCACCCAGACCAGCCGCTCCGGGGAGGGCGAACCCGACGACCTCGGCCCGCCTGACCGGGTGAGGGTGGCCGCGACCGGTCGCGATCGGCGCCTGCCGGCTGGCCGTCTCGTGCTGGTCGCGGGGCATCGCCCGGAGGAGCTGGGGGGCTACGGCGACAACCCCGTGGCGGTCGGTGTGCGCGCACGCCTCCAGGAGACCCTCGCCGGGATGCTGGAGGTGGACGGTCCGCTGGCCGTGGTGAGCGGCCTCCGCCTCGGGGCCGAGCAGCTCGGGGCGGAGGCGGCGCTGGCCCTCGACCTCCCGCTGTTGGCGGTGCTGCCCTACCCCGAGGCCGACAAGCCGTGGCCACCCGCGGCTCGGGTCCGCTTTGCCGAGCTGGTCGATGCCTCGGAGCTGGCCCTCACCCTGGAGGCCAGATCACCGGCCACCAAGCAGCTCGCCGGCGCCGCCCTCCGCCGACGCGATGCGTGGCTGGCGAAGCAGGTGGACGCCGCGGTGGTCGTCTGGGACCAGGAGGACGAGGCTGTCGGCCGCCTGGTGCGCTCGCTGGAAGACCACCTCGGCCCGGAGCACGTGCTGCTCGTGCACCCCTAGCCCGTCACATGCCGCGACGGACGCGGAGCTCCTGATAGGCCGCGTTGATGATGCGGATGCGATCCTCACCGTCGGCCTTCTCCTCGGCGGACTGACCGAACAGCCGGTCCGGATGGTGTACCCGTGCCTGGTGGCGGTGGGCGGCCACGATCTCGTCCCAGGTGGCGGTGGGGTCCACGTGGAGCACCCGGTACGGGTCCTGCTCGTCCGAGCGCTCCGCGGCCAGCTCCTCCTCCGTGGGGGGCGAGAGGAAGTTCGTGCGCCAGTCGTCGCCGAAGTGCTCGGCGAGGATGTCGCGCGGGGGCTCCTCATCGGGCCGCCCACGCACCTTGGGTGTCCACACCCGCTCCACCTCGGTCTGCGACCACCACGCGTTGTCCTCGGCATCGAGGCGCACGCTCTTCTCCCGCTCCTCGGCCGGCTTGGCGTGCTTGGAGGAGTGCGAGGGGTCGCCGCCGTGCTTGCGTGACCAGGGTCGCGCCATCTCCCCATCCTGGCACGTCGGGTCCCTGGGACGATCACTGGACGTGCCCCTTGACCGGTGAGTCAATAGAGTCGCCGCCCATGGATCTCAACGGCATATCAGCGATCGTCACCGGCGGGGCCTCGGGCCTCGGCGAGGCCACCGTCCGCCTGCTCGCGGAGCGCGGCGCCCGATGCGTGGTCATGGACATGAACCCGGAGAAGGGCGAAGCCGTCGCCAAGGACGTGGGCGGCGTGTTCGCTCAGGCGGACGTGACCAACCCGGAGCAGGTCATCGCCGCCGTCGAGGCGGCCAAGGAGCTCGGCCCGCTGCGGGCGCTCGTCACCGCCGCCGGCGTGGGCTGGGCCACCCGCACCATCGGCCGTGATGGCCAGTACGAGTCGGCGCACGACCTCGACGTGTTCAAGAAGGTGATCGAGGTCAACCTCGTCGGCACGTTCAACTGCATCCGCCTCGCGGCCACGGCCATGGGCCAGAACGAGCCGCTCGCCGACAACGAGAAGGGTGCCATCGTGACCGTCGCCTCGGTGGCGGCCTTCGACGGCCAGATCGGCCAGGCGTCCTATTCGGCCTCCAAGGGTGGCGTGGTCGGCATGACCCTCCCGATCGCCCGCGACCTGTCGGCCGCCGGCATCCGGGTCAACTGCATCGCCCCCGGTCTCATCGACACCCCGATCTACGGCGAAGGCGAGGCCTCGGAGGCCTTCAAGGAGAAGCTGAAGCGTGACGTGCTGTTCCCCGACCGCCTCGGCCACTCAAGCGAGTTCGCGTCGATGGCCATCGAGCTGCTGTCGAACAGCTACATGAACGCCG
>DAIQBC010000068.1:0-10736 GCA_036781345.1 Acidimicrobiales bacterium
GTAGGCCTTCAGCACCCCCGGGCCCTTCACCTGCAGCTCCCCCCCCTGGCCACCTCGGACCCCCCCGCCGTCGTCGTCGACCACCCGCATCTCGTAGCCGGGCAAGGCAAACCCCAGGGCCTCGCCGAAGGGTCCGGAGCCGGTGCTGAGGAACGGGGGCGACAGCTTGGCCGCCACACCGCCTCCCACCTCGACCATGCCGTACCCCTCGGCGAACGCGGCCTGGCCCACCGCGCCGAGCAACGGCAACGTGATGGTGGCTCCCATCTTCTTGAACCGCTGGGCCAGATCGGCTGGCATCACGTCGGCGCCGGATGCCCACACCCGCACGGAGGTGAGGTCGCGCTCGGCGGCGTGAGCCTCCTCGAGCATCCGGTACATGGCCGGCACGCCCACGAACATGGTCGCTCGACGGGATTCGATCGCGTCGAGCACGTTCACCGGGTTGAACTTGGGCAGCAGGTACACGGGGACGCCGGCCACCGCGAGCCCGATGAGCGCAGCGAAGCCCATGATGTGGGCCACCGGCAGTGCGATCACCGCCTCATCGCGGTGGAGGCGGGTGGGCCACAGCGCCGCGGTGGTCACCTGGCCGACCAGGGCTAGGTGGGACAGCGCGGCGCCCTTGGGCTTGCCGGTGGTGCCGGATGTGTAGAAGAGGGCCGCCACGTCGTCGGGCTGGGCATCGTGCGTCTGGGCGAGGGGCTCGGCACCGTCGACAGCCACCGCAGACTTGAGCACGAGGGTGGCGCCGCTGTCCTTCACGACGTGCGCCACCTCCTCGCGACGCATCTGATCGTTGACCGGGGCGGGGATCGTGCCGGCCCGTGCGGCGGCGCAGCACAAGAGGAGCTGCTCGTAGCCGTTGGGAACGGCCACCACGACGACGTCACCGGGCTGGGTGGCCGCCGCGATCCCGCCCGCCCACCGACGGACCCGACGGGCTGCCTGCTCGTAGGTGAGGTCGAGCCCGCCCTCAGCTTCGGTGACGAGCTGTCGATCCCCATGCACCTTCTCGAGCCGGTCGAGCAGCGTGCCCAACGTGACGTCCCGCTTGAGGAGGAGCGCCGCCCGCGCCAACGACCTGGTGGTCATGGGTCCGGTCTACCGGCGGAGGTCCCCGTCACGCCACCCGGCCATGCCCGACATCAGGTGGCAAGCGTCCAAGTAGCCGGCGCGCCGCCGGGCCCGTCGGGCCGAACGGGAAGGCGACGTACGAACGAATCGTCGTCGGGGTGGCCAAGACGGACAGCGCCAAGCGGGCGGCCAAGGTCGCCGTGGATCTGGCCGAGCGTTACGGCTGCGCTCTGCGCGCCGTCGGGCTCAGGCCTTCTTGATCGGCGCCCAGGAGAGCAGCAGGCGCTTCTCGCCCACCTCGGGGAAGCGGATCACGGTCTCGGCCTTGTCGCCCTCGCCCTCGATGAGGAGGATCACACCCTCGCCGAAGGTGGCGTGCACCACGTCGTCGCCCACCCTCAGGCCGAGGGCGTCGGCCCCGTGCTTGGCCGGCCCCGTGCCGGCCCCGCTCCCTCGCAGGGCCCGCTCGACGATGCGGTCCTTGTTGGCGTCGATGCCGCTCCCACGGGACCCGTAGCCGCCGCTGCCGTAGGTGCGGCCGCCCCGGCTGGCCCGGCGCTGCTCGATGGCCTCCACCAGCCGCTCGGGGATCTCGTCGAGGAAGCGGCTGGGCGGGTTGTACTGCGTGCCGCCGTAGAGCGTGCGGCTCCACGCATGGGAGAGGTAGAGGCGCTCCTGGGCGCGGGTGATGGCCACGTAGGCCAGGCGCCGCTCCTCCTCCAGCTCCTCGGGCTCCCCGATCGACCGCAGGTGGGGGAAGACGCCTTCCTCCAGACCCATGATGAACACGGCGGGGAACTCAAGCCCTTTGGCGGCGTGCACCGTCATGAGCACCACCTGGCTGTCGTCGCCGTCGATCTCATCCGCGTCGGACACGAGGCTCACCTGCTCCAGGAACTGTTCGATGCTCTCGGCCTCCTCGGCGGAGCCCACCAGCTCGGCCAGGTTCTCCAGGCGACCCTCGGCCTCGATCGTGCGCTCCTCCTGCAGCTCGATGAGGTAGCCCGACCGGTCGAGCAGGGCCTGCAGGAGGGGGGCGGGCTTGTCGTCGGTGGCGAGGTCAGCCACCCCGTCGAGCAGCTCGAGGAAGCGGGCGATGCCCTTAACGGCAGTGCCTGACACGCCGGCGTCATCGGCGCGCCGCAAGGCCTCGGTGAAGGCCAGGCCGTGCGCGGAGGCAAAGGCGTCGAGCTTGCCGATGCTGCCGTCGCCGATGCCGCGCTTGGGTGTGTTGAGGATCCGCTTGACCGACACCTCGTCCTGCGGGTTGACCACCGCCTTCAGGTAGGCCAGTGCGTCCTTCACCTCGCGCCGGTCGTAGAACCGGGTGCCGCCGATCACCTTGTAGGGCACGCCCATGCGGGCAAGGTTCTCCTCCAGCACCCGGCTCTGGGCGTTGGTGCGGTAGAAGACGGCGATGTCGGCCCAGCGCAGGTCGCCGCCGTCGTGCAGCTTGGCGATCTCGCGGGTGACCCACTGCGCCTCGTCCACCTCGTCGTCGCCGTGGTAGCGAACGATCGGGTTGCCGTCGCCGCGGTCGGTCCAGAGCTCCTTGGGCTTGCGGCCGAGGTTGTTGGCGATGACGGCGTTGGCCGCATCGAGGATGGTCTGGGTGGAGCGGTAGTTCTGCTCCAGCACCACGATCGTGACGTCAGGGAAGGCGTTCTCGAACTCGAGGATGTTCCTCATGTCCGCTCCCCTGAACTTGTAGATCGACTGGTCGCCGTCTCCCACGACGCAGACGTTGCGGTGCTCCTTGGTGAGCAGCAGGACCATCTCGTTCTGGACTGTGTTGGTGTCCTGGTACTCGTCGACCAGCACGTGCTTGAACCGGCGGCGGTAGCTCTCGAGGACGTCGGGGTGGCGCTGGAACAGGGTGACGGTCATCCCGAGCAGGTCGTCGAAGTCCATGGCCCCGGCGCGCTGCAGGCGGGCCTGGTACTCGCGGTAGATGTCGGCGATCTTGCGCTCGTAGATGACCCCGGCCCGATCGGCGTAGGCGTCGGCCGAGACATGATCGTTCTTGGCCGCGCTGATCGTGGCGTGCACGGCCCTGGGTGGGAAGCGCTTCGGGTCGAGCCCGAGGTCGCGGATCACGTAGCCGGTGAGGCGGTTGGCGTCGGCCTGGTCGTAGATCGTGAACTGCTTCGGGTAGCCGAGCCGGTCGGCGTCGCGCCGCAGGATCCGCACGCAGGCGGCGTGGAAGGTGGAGACCCACATCTTCTCGGCCACGGGGCCCACCAATGCGCCGACGCGCGTCTTCATCTCGTCGGCGGCCTTGTTGGTGAAGGTGATGGCGAGGATCTCGAAGGGGCTGACGCCGTGGTCGCGGATGAGGTGGGCGATGCGGTGCGTGAGGACGCGGGTCTTGCCCGAGCCGGCGCCGGCCACGATGAGGAGCGGCCCGTCGACGTGGGTGACGGCCTCCGCCTGGACCGGGTTGAGCCCCTGGAGGAGGGGGTCGTCGGCGGCGCTCATGGGCTCCCCACGCTACTGGCCGCCTGTGACGGTACGGTCCGGGCGTGACCGCACCCCGGGACGTCGTCGTGGTGCTGCTCGACAGCCTCAACCGCCACCTCCTCGGCGCCTACGGCGGCACCGAGTTCGACACGCCGAACCTCGACCGGCTGGCGGCCCGATCGGTGCGCTTCACCAACCACCACACCGGGTCGCTGCCCTGCATGCCCGCCCGCCATGACCTGCTGGTGGGCGCCCTCGACTTCCCGTGGCGGCCGTGGGGCTCCATCGAGGTGTGGGAGGACGCCGTCACCTCGCTGCTGCGGCGCGACGCCGGCATCTCCACGATGCTCGTGTCCGACCACCCGCACCTGTTCGAGGCGGGCGGCGAGAACTACCACACCGACTTCCAGGGCTGGGACTACCTCCGCGGCCACGAGGACGACGCCTGGCGCACCCGCCCCGACCCGTCGTGGATCGGCGCCCCCGCCCTCCCCGTGCGGCACGGCCCCTGGGAGCGCGGCTACGACATCGCCCGCACCTGGTTCGCCGACGAGGCCGACTTCCCCGGCCCCCGCACGATGGCCGCCGCCGCACAGTGGCTCGACCGCGAGCTGAGCACCGAGCGCGGGCCGCAGGAGCGGGCCCTGCTGGTGGTCGACGAGTTCGACCCGCACGAGCCCTTCGACGTGCCCGAGCCGTGGGCCAGCCGCTACGACCCCACCTGGGAGGGTGAGCGCCTCATCTGGCCGCCCTACGCCCGCTCGCAGGCCGAGTCCGGTCTCACCGAGCGTGAGAGCGATCACCTGCGCAGCCAGTACGGCGCCAAGCTCTCGATGATCGACCACTGGCTCGGGCGGATCCTCGATGTGGTCGACCGCCACGCCGCCTGGGGCACGACCGCGGTCATCCTCTGCACGGACCACGGCCACTACCTCGGCGAGCGCGGGCTGTGGGGCAAGCCCCAGGTGGCCGTCCACCCGGAGCTGGGGCACATCCCGCTGCTGGTGTCGTGGCCAGGCGTGGCGCCCGGCACCAGTGGGGCTCTCACCACGACGGTCGACCTCCACGCCACGCTGTGCGACACGTTCGCCGTCATTCCGGAGCACCGCACCCACGGCCGCTCCCTCGTGCCGCTGCTGGAGGGCGCCGCCACGTCGATCCGGGAGTGGGCGCTGTGCGGCGTGTGGGGGCGGGAGGTCCACGTGGCCGATGCCACCCGCACCTACGCCCGCTCTCCCGTGGAGGGCAACCGGCCGCTGTCGATGGCCTCCAACCGCTGGAGCACGATGCCCGTGCGGGCCCTGCCCGGGTTCCGCATGCCCCGCCCCGACGGGCGAGCTTGGCTCGATCGCGCTCCCGGCACCGACGTGCCCGTCATCCGCCAGCCCTTCGACCCGAGCGACGACCTTCCCTTCTGGGCCCTGGGCCGCTTCGACGGCGACGTGCTCTACGACCGCACCGAGGCCGACGCCACCGGTCAGGTGCGCAACCAGGCCGGCGGTGGCGCCGACCGGGAGATGGCGGAGCTGCTGGTGGAAGCCCTGCGGTCGATCGAGGCCCCCGACGAGCAGCTCGTCCGCCTCGGCCTGGGCTAGAACGGCCCGCAATGGAGTACCACCCGCTCACCTCCACCGACGCATTCATCGTCTTCGACCTCGGCGACGCACCGGCGGTGGGCGTGGTACGCCTGGCCCCAAAGGTGCTCAAGGACGGCGCCGAGCTGCTGGCCCGGTCCACCACCTACGCCATGGCCAGCTTCGGTCTGCCGATGGGTGGCGGCTCGGCCGGCATCGACGCCAAGCCCGAGGCGCGCGACGCCGCCCTGGCGGCGTTCCTGGAGGAGGTGGCCCCGCTGGTGGAGAGCGGCCGCTGGCTGCCGGGCCCAGGGGTGGGGGTCACCACCGAAGATCTCGCCGGCTTGCCGCGCCCAGACGACCGCCGCACGGCCTTCGACCAGACAGCCGCCGGCGACAGCGCCGTCGCTGCCGCCCTCGGGGCGCTGGGTTCGCTCCGCGGCACCGTGGTGGCCATCGTGGGCAGCGGGCCGATCGTGGAGGCCGCGGCTGCCGCGGCGGCGGCCCGGGGCGCCCACCCGCAGCCGCAGGCGTCGTTCGACACCGCCTGCGACGTGCTCCTCGTGGCCGGCAAGGCCGGCGCGCTCGAGCACGACCTGGCCGCCACCGTGCAGGCGCGCGTCGTCGTGCCCCTCACCGCCGTGCCGGTGACGGCCCGGGCGCTGGCCGTCCTGAGCCGGGCCGGGGTGGTGGTGGTGCCCGACTTCCTCTCTACTGCCGCCCCGCTCCTGGCCGCCGTCGATGCCGGCGGCGTCGACGCCCCCTCGCGCGTGCACGATGCGGTGGCGGCGCTGGCCGGCGAGGGCACCAACCTCTGGATGGCGGCCGTCGCCAAGGCCGAGGACCACCTGCGCACGTGGCAGGACTCCCTGCCCTTCGGCCGCCCCTTGGCCTGACATAGACAAAGCGATATGTTGGCGGGGTGGACCCTGCCGACCTCCTCCGAGCGCTGCGGCGCCGACACGGACTGACCCAGGCCGACCTGGCGCAGCGGGCGGGCACCTCGCAACCGGTGATCTCCGCCTACGAGCGAGGCCAGCGCGATCCCACCTACCGCACGCTCCAGAAGCTCGTGGCGGCCGCCGGCGAGGCCCTCGTGGTGGACGCGTCACCACCCACCGGCGACCTGCCCCCGCCCGCTGATGTCGACGAGCACGCGCGGCGCCTCCTCGACGTCCTCTCGCTCGCCGACGCCGTGCCGCCACGCCGCCGGAGCCGGGTCCTGGCGGCCCCCCGGCTCGTGTCGACGTGAGCGCCCCCACGCTGGCGCAGCGGGTGGTGGCCGTCGACGCCGCCCTGGCCAGGATCCCGCACGCCTTCGGCGGCGCCCTCGCGCTGGCCTACTACGCGGAGCCGCGCGCCACGATCGACATCGACCTCAACGTGTTCGTCCCCGCCGATCGACTCGACGAGGTGCTCGCGCCCCTCGGGGCCCAGGGCGTCGAGGTGACCGACCCGAGCCTGTCGGAGCTGATCCGACGAGACGGGCAGGCCCGGGTGATGTGGGAGTCGACCCCGATCGACCTCTTCTTCGCCTACGACCCGTTCCACGCCGCCGCCGAAGCCGGCCGCCGCAGGGTGCCCTTCGCCGAGGGCTCGATCCCGATCCTCTCGGTCGAGCACCTCGTCGTGTGCAAGGTGGTCTTCAACCGGTCCAAGGACTGGGTGGACCTCGACGCCATCCTGGCCGTCGGCACCGAGGTCGACGCCGCCGAGGTGATCCGCTGGGTCGGGCGCATCGCCGGTGACGCCGACCCGCGCTACGAGCGCGTCGTCGCGCTGCTCACGCGACGCTGAGCCGCCGACCGCGGCACCTCAGGCGACCAGCAAGCGGGTGCGGAACAGGTCGAGCACCTGCTCCAGCGCGTCTCGGGTGGGCTGGCCGGGCTCGTCGACAAGGTGCTCGGTGAGCACCGAGTGCGCCATGCGGGGATGGCCGTGGGAGTTGCCTTTCGAGGAGTCGATCTCCACCGCGACGAAGGCGTCGCCGAGGGCCTCGCGCAAGTGCTCGAAGCGCTCGGCCGGCACGAACGGGTCGTCAGTGAAGCGCAAGCCGAGGACGCACAGCTCGGGCTCGGCCTGCAGACGGGCCTGCACCCGGGATAGGTCGGTGTCGCTCAGGTAGAGGCCCCGCCGGGCCCGCTTGGTGAAGCCCAGCGGGAGCGACGGCTGCGACATCACCGGGGCGCGCACCGCCGGCTCGGGCAGCATGGCCAGCGCGAAGTTGCCCGTGAAGCACATGCCCACCACACCGACCCCCGGCCCACCGCAGCGGTCGTGCTCGTCGTGGGCCAGGGCCTTGCACCACTCGACGATCACGCTGGTTTGCCCGGTGGCCCAGGCCGAGAACTCCTTCGACACGCACGCCGGGGCGATGGCCCTGATCGTCTTGCCCACCGTCATCTCGGCTCCGGGGACGCCGAAGAGGTGGGGCACCACCGCGGTGCAGCCGATGGCCACCACCCGATCGGCGAAGTCGAGCACCTTGGGGGTGATGCCCGGCATCTCGGCCAGCACTAGGACGGCAGGGCCGGTGCCCTTGCGGTAGACGTCGCGGGTCTTGCCGTTCGCGGAGAAGGTGCCCTTGTCGTAGGTGCCGAGGTCGCCCATGTCGGGGCACCGTACCCCTCCCTCGAGCGGGCAGACTCGGCCGATGCGCCCCTTCCGGTTCGGGATCCAGTGCCGTGGGCCCGCCGACCCTGCGGGGTGGCGAGCCCACGCCCGCAAGGTCGAGGATCTCGGCTGGTCCACCCTCACCGTGGCCGACCACCTCGACGCCGGGATGGCGCCGGTGCCGGCCCTCGTGGCCGCGGCCGACGCCACCACCATGCTCCGGGTCGGCGCCTTGGTGCTGGCCAACGACTACCGGCACCCAGTGGTGGTGGCCAAGGAGGCGGCCACGCTCGACGTGCTGACCGCCGGGCGCTTCGATCTCGGGATCGGCGCCGGCTGGATGAAGGCGGAGTACGCCGCCATGGGCATCCCGCTCGACCCGCCCGGCGTGCGCGTCGACCGGCTGACCGAGGCGGTGGCCGTGCTGAAGGGCCTCTGGGCGAGCGGCCCGCTGAGCATCGACGGAGCCCACTACCGGATCCAGGGCCTGGACGGGCTGCCGGTCCCCGTCACCCCTGGTGGACCTCCGTTGCTGATCGGCGGTGGGGGCCGCCGGGTGCTCCAGCTGGCCGGTCGCGAAGCCGATGTCGTCGGCATCAACGTGAACCTGAAGGCAGGCGTCATCGACGAGCGGGCCTTTCCCGACGGCACGCCTGCCTCCACCGACCGCAAGATCAGCTGGGTGCGCGAGGCGGCCGGGGCGCGGGCAGACGACCTCGAGCTGCAGGTGCGCGTGCACCTCGCCATGGTCACCGACGACCGGGACGGGGTGATCGACGAGCTCGCCCCCGCCTTCGGCCTCACCCCCGACGAGGCCCGCACCACGCCCCACGCGCTGGTGGGCTCAGCCGCGGAGATCTGCGACCAGCTCGTTGAGCGGCGCGAGCGCTGGGGGATCTCCTACCTCGGCCTGTCGGCCGACCAGCTCGACGCCTTCGCCCCGGTGATCGCCCGCCTGGCCGGAACCTGAGCCCGTCAGGCGCAGGACGCGTCGATGGCGAGGCCGACGATGCCCTCGTCTTCGCCCACCACGGACCCGGGCGGACCGGCGCGCCCGACGGCGGCCACGCCGGTGGGCCGAGTGCGCAGGAGGGTGCCGGTGGCGCGGGGATCGCGCAGGTCGCTGACCTCGCCGTTGACCTCGAGGCGCTGGAGCTGGAGGATGCGGGCCGTGTCCGTGTAGGTCACCGAATCCGTGAAGGTCTCCACCGCTGTGGCAACCGACGATCGCCGCACCTCCACCTTGAAGGGGATGCCACCGGCGGTGGTGCCCTCACCCGTGACGAGGAGCAGCGTGGTCGTCCCGTCGACGACCGCTCCCGGCTCGAGCTCGCACGCCGTGACGGCGAAGGAGCTCACGCTGGCACCGACCACGACCACGCCGGTTCTTGGCGGCGACGGCGCGGGGACCTCCGGCACGGTCACCTCCGTGGTGGGCAGGGTCTGGCCGAGGCTTGCGCCGTCGTCGGCTGGCTCGCTGCTGCTCGAGCAGCCGGCCAGGATCGCCACACCGAGCGCGATCGCGCCAAGGCGTCGGACGGGGCGCAAGGGGGCGTGGAGCCGGGTCACTCCCACTCGATCGTGCCGGGCGGCTTGGACGTGACGTCGAGCACGACCCGGTTCACGTCGCGGACCTCGTTGGTGATCCGGGTGGAGATGGCCGCCAGCACGTCGTAGGGGACCCGGGTCCAGTCGGCGGTCATGGCATCCTCGCTTGACACAGGCCGCAGCACGACCGGGTGGCCATACGTTCGTCCGTCACCCTGCACGCCTACCGAACGCACCTCGGCCAACAGCACCACGGGGCACTGCCAGATGTCACGATCGAGCCCCGCAGCCGAGAGCTCCTCGCGGGTGATGCGGTCTGCGTGGCGGAGCACGTCGAGGCGGTCGCGGGTGACCTCGCCGACGATCCGGATCCCGAGACCTGGGCCCGGGAACGGCTGACGCCAGACGATGGCCTCGGGCAGCCCGAGCTCCAAGCCGACGCGGCGCACCTCGTCCTTGAACAGCGTGCGCAGGGGCTCGACCAGCGAGAACTGGAGATCGTCGGGCAGACCGCCCACGTTGTGGTGGCTCTTGATGTTGGCCGTGCCGGTGCCGCCCCCGGACTCCACGACATCGGGGTAGAGCGTGCCCTGCACGAGGAAGTCGACCGTCTCACCATGGGTGCCGGCGTCGGCCACCACCTCCCGGGCGGCGGCTTCGAACACGCGGATGAACTCGCGACCGATGATCTTGCGCTTCTCCTCGGGGTCGCTGACGCCGGCCAGCGCGGCGAGGAACCGTGCCTGGGCATCGACCACCTTGAGCGACACCCCGGTGGCCTCGACGAAGTCGCGCTCGACCTGCTCGGCCTCACCCGCCCGCAACAGCCCGTGGTCGACGAACACGCACGTGAGGCGGTCCCCCACGGCACGTTGCACGAGTGCCGCGGCCACGGCCGAGTCGACACCGCCCGAGAGGCCGCACAGCACCCGCTTGTCGCCCACCGCCGCACGGATGGCGGCTACCTGCTCCTCGATGACGCTGGTCATCGTCCAGGTGGGCTCGGCTCCCGCGATCTCGTAGAGGAAGTGCTCCAGCACGGCCTGTCCGTGCTCGGTGTGGAGCACCTCCGGGTGGAACTGCACCCCCGCCATCCGCTTCGCCGTGTGCTCGAAGGCCGCCACCGCCGCGCCGGCGGAGCGGGCCGTGACCTCGAAGCCCTCCGGCGCAGCCGACACCGAGTCGCCGTGGCTCATCCACACCGACTGCTCGGCCGGCAGCCCGTGGAAGAGGGTGGAGTCGGGCGCCGTGACGACGAGAGACGTGCGTCCGAACTCGGCCAGACCGGTGCGCTCGACGGCGCCTCCCAAGGCGAGCGCCATGGCCTGGAAGCCGTAGCAGATGCCGAAGGTGGGCACACCCGACTGGAAGAGGGCGGGATCGGCGCTCGGCGCGCCGTCGGCGTAGACCGACGACGGCCCGCCCGACAGGATGATGGCAGCCGGGCGGCGGGCCAGCATGTCC
>DAIQBC010000069.1:0-10620 GCA_036781345.1 Acidimicrobiales bacterium
AGGCGGCGGCCGACGCCAGACCCGGGACCATGGCAGCCATCCTCGGGGCCGACGACCTCGCCATCGCCGAGGCGTGCGCCAAGGCCGGGGGCGACGTGTGGGTGGCCAACAGCAACGGTGGGGGCCAGGCCGTGATCGCAGGGGACCCTCACGCGGTGGCCGAGGCCGGGCGCCTCGCCAAGGAGCTCGGCGCTCGCAAGGTGCTGCCCCTTCCGGTCGGGGGCGCCTTTCACACCCCCTTCATGGCTCCTGCCACTGATCGCCTCCGGGCCGCCCTCGCCGTCACGTCCTTTGCCAACGCCGAGGTGCCCGTCGTGACCAACGTCGACGCCCTCCCGCACCAGCACGCCGACCAGTGGGTGGAGCTCCTCACGGCCCAGCTGACGGCTCCTGTGCGTTGGCGGCAGACGATCGAGCGGATGGTGGCCGACGGCGTCACCCTGTTCCTCGAGCTGGGTCCAGGCTCCGTGCTCACCGGCCTGGCACGCCGAGGTGCCCCCGGCGCGACCACCCGGGCCATCGCGGAGCCGGCCGCCCTCGCTGAGGTGGTGGAGGTGGTTGGCGCCGTCGAGGGCATGGACCACCACGACGGCGAGCACCTCTACGCAGCCGAGCGCCTCGTCGTCAGCCCGGCCGCCGGGGTGTTCGTGTCCGCCGAGGACGTGCTCGAGGGCCAGCACATCGAACGCGGTCGCGTCGTCGGACATGTGGCGGGCCACGAGGTGCGCTCGCCCTTCCGCGGTACGGTGAAGGGCCTGCTGGCGGTCACCGGCCAGCGCCTCACCCGTAGCCAGCCCGTGGCCTGGCTGCGGACGGCGTGACCACACCGTGACGCCAGTCGTCGTGGCTCCCTGCGCGGCTGACGATCCAGCAAGATGATCGGCGTGACCACCTCCAGCGCGTGCATCACCGGCTGGGGCACCGCGGTACCAGACAAGGTGATCACCAACGCCGACCTGGCGAGCAGCCTCCAGACGAGCGACGCGTGGATCGTCGAGCGCACGGGCATCCGCGAGCGACGGGTGGGCGGCACCACCACCGGTCTGGCCATCGAGGCCGGCGAGCGCGCCCTGCAGCGAGCCGGGGTGCCGGGAGCCGACATCGATCTCGTGCTGCTCTGCACCTGCACCCCCGACGAGGCCATGCCCGCGGGCGCGAGTGCGGTGCAGCAGGCACTCGAGGTGCGAGGCGGCGCCGTCGATCTCAACGCCGCCTGCGCGGGGTTCGTCTACGGCCTGGTGGCCGCCGACGGCTTCCTTCGGGCAGGGATGACCCGCGTGCTGCTGATCGGCTCCGAGACGATGTCCCGCATCGTGGACTGGGAGGACCGGTCCACCGCCATCCTCTTCGGCGACGGAGCCGGCGCCGTCGTGGTGGAACGACGAGAGGGCCCGGGACGCTTGCTGGGCTGGGACCTCGGCTCTGACGGATCCCTTCGCCACCTGCTCCATGCCGACCTCGGCGGCACCATCGAGATGGACGGCCCCGAGGTGTTCCGGCAGGCCGTTCGCATCATGGTCGACTCTGCCCGGCGCGCCCTCGAGCAGGCCGATCTGTCCGTCGACCAGATCCGGCTGTTCGTGCCCCACCAGGCCAACGCCCGCATCATCGCGGCGGCCGGTGTCCGACTCGGCATCGCCGAGGAGCGCACCGTCAACATCCTGCCGACCATCGCCAACACCTCCGCCGCCTCCATCCCGATGGCCCTGGCTGACGCCGCCGACGCCGGCCGTCTGGCGCCAGGGGACCCCGTGCTCCTCATCGGCTTCGGTGCCGGCATGGCCTGGGCTTCCGCCGTGATCGAATGGGGAGCATGAGCGACGCTCCCGAGCCGCGCGCCGTCCTCGTCGCCGGGGGCAGCAAGGGAATAGGGCTCGCGTGCGCACGAGCGTTTGCCGCCGCCGGCCATCGCGTGGCGGTGACCTCGTCCTCCACCCCGGTGCGCGACGACGCCCTCTTCCCGGTCACCTGCGATCTCACCGATCCTGACCAGGTAGAGGCCGCGCTGACGCTGGTCGAAGCTCACCTCGGCCCCGTGGAGGTGCTGGTGGCCAGCGCCGGCATCACCCGCGACGGCCTGCTGGTGCGGATGTCCGAGGCGGACTTCGCCGACGTGGTGGCCACCAACCTCACGGCCACCTGGCGGCTGGCCAAACGGGTGGTGCCCAAGATGATGAAGGCGCGTTGGGGCAGGATCATCGTCGTGTCCTCCGTCGGCGCCTACATCGGTGCGCCCGGGCAGGCGAACTACGCCGCCTCGAAAGCGGGCCTCATCGGCCTGACCCGATCAATCGCCCGCGAATACGGGCCACGCGGCATCACCGCCAACGTGGTGGCGCCCGGACCGATCGACACCGACATGCTGGCCGCCCTGCCTGCCGACAAGCGTGCCCAGCTCGCCACGCAGGTACCGGTGGGCCGGATCGGTAGCGTCGAGGAGGTGGCCGCGGTGGTCACCTTCCTCGCCTCCGAACCCGCCGCCTACATCACCGGCGCCGTCGTCCCCGTGGACGGCGGCCTCGGGATGGGCTTCTGACCCAATCAAGAAACGACAGGAGATCACCATGAGCGACACCTTCGAGCGGTTCCGGGCCCTGGCCGTCGAGGTGCTGGCCGTCGACGCCGGCAAGGTCACCAAGGAGGCCAGCTTCGCCGAGGACCTAGATGCCGACAGCCTCGACCTGGCCGAGCTGGTCATGGCGCTCGAGGACGAGTTCGACATCACCGTGGAGGAGGACGAGCTGGAGGGTGTCAAGACGGTCGGCCAGGCCTTCGACATGGTCAGCGCCAAGCTCGGCGCGTCCGCGTAGCCGTGGAGCTCCGCCGGGTGGCGGTCACCGGCATGGGCGTCCTGTCCGCCTGTGGCCTCGGGGTCGATGCCTTCTGGGATGGCCTCCACGCGACGCCGCCCGAGGGGGAGCGGCGCGTGCGCGGGTTCGACCCGGAATCGGTGTTCGACAACCCGAAGGAGACGCGCCGAGCTGATCGGGTCACGCAGCTCGCGCTCGCAGCGGCCACCCAGGCTCTTGCCCAGGCGGGCGAGATCGACGGCGATCCGCTCCGGCGGGGCGTGCTGATCGCGACCGGCATCGGTGGCATCGCCACGCTCGAGGAGCAGATCACGCTCTACAACGACAAGGGCGCCCGACGGGTGTCGCCGTTCCTCGTGCCCATGATGATGCCCAACGCACCCAGCGCCACCGTGTCGATGCGCTGGGGGTGGCAAGGCCCCTGTCAGACGGTGAGCACCGCCTGCGCGGCCGGCACGCACGCCCTCATCGACGCCGCCTCGTGGGTGGCCTCGGGGCGCTGCGACGTCGTTGCCGCCGGCGGCAGCGAGGCCGCCATGACCCCGGTCAGCCTCGCCGGCTTCACCAACATGACGGCCATGTCGTCGCGGAACGTCTCCGAGCCGTTCGCGGCCACCCGAGACGGCTTCGTCATCGCCGAGGGGGCGGCCGTGCTGATCCTCGAGGCGTGGGACGTCGCCGTGGCGCGGGGCGCTGAGATCCTCGCTGAGGTGCTGGGCGGCGCTTCCACGGCCGACGCCCACCACATCACGGCTCCGGCCCCCGGCGGTCGCGGAGCCCTGTCCTGCATGGAGATCGCGCTGACCGCCGCGGGGCTCACCCCCCACGAAGTGGCCCACGTGAACGCCCACGGGACCTCCACCCCCCTGAACGACGCGGCCGAGGCCGAGGCCATGGACAAGCTGTTCGGCACGCCCGGTCCTCCCGTGACGTCCATCAAGGGCGTCACGGGGCACTCGCTCGGCGCAGCCGGCGCCATCGAAGCGGTGGCGGTGGTCGAGTCGATGCGCCGCCGACGCCTCCCCCCGACCGCGGTCACTGCACAGGTCGACCCCGACCTCCCGCAGATCGACCTCGTGCTGGGCGACGGCCGGGCCTGGGAGCCGGGCCCGACGTTGTCGAACAGCTTCGGGTTCGGTGGGCACAACGGCACCCTCGTCCTCGGACCCGGAGCCTCATCAACGAGCTGACCGCGGACTCTCAGAACAGCGCGCGGCGGCGATCCTCCAACGCCAACAGGGTCCGCTTGGCGGGAAGACCGCCGCCGTAGCCGCCCAGCTGGCCACCGGCGCGGAGCACTCGGTGGCATGGCACCACGATCGGGATCGGGTTGGTGGCCATGGCCGTGCCGACGGCCCGGCTGGCCTTGGGGTTGCCGACCATCGTGGCCAGCTCGAGGTAGCTGACGGTGCGCCCGTAGCCCACGTCGGCATAGAGCGTCTCCAGCACGGTGCGCCGGAAGCCACCCGAGAGGCGCCAGTCGAGCGGCAGCTCGAACTGGTCGCGCTGGCCCTCGAAGTACTGGTCGAGCTCGCGCCGCACCTCGTCGAGCCGGTCGGGCGCCTCGAGCACGCGCGGGCTCACCCGCGCGGCCAGCTGCTCCAGCACCTCGTCGTCGTCCTCGCGCTCGAAGGCCAGGCGGACGAGCCCAGCGGGGGTGGCGGCGACGAGGAGGCGGCCCAGCGGGCTGTCCGTCGTCGCGTAGGCCACGTCGACCAGGCCCTCGGCCTCGGCCCGGGCGACGACCAGGGCGAGATCAGCGATGGGGTCGGTGGTGGCGCCGCGCAGGCTCAGCTCCAGGGGATCGGTGGTCATCGAACGGACACCTCCTGGCGGAGCGCGGCGAGGCCGGCCCGCACGTTCTGGCGTGCGGCGGCCTCGGAGCAGCCGAGCACGACGCCGATGTCGGCGTACGGAAGATCACCCAGGTACCGCAGCGCGACTGCGCCCCGCTGCTTGTCCGGCAGACGCCCGACTGCGACCCACAGGTCCTCGTCCACAGCCGGGACGGCGAGCGCTCCGGCCTCCGGAAGCGTGGCCACCGGGGCGGGCCGGCGAGCCGTGGCCCGATGGTGGTCGAGCACCTTGTGATGGGCGATGGTGAACAGCCATCCCCGCAGGTTGCTCGCGTCCCGGAGGTCCGGGTAGGCCCGCAGGCCCGCCAGCACCGCCTCCTGGAAGCAGTCGGGCCCATGGTGGGGGCCGGCCTGGGCGAGGCAGAAGCGGTGCAGGTCGGCACCGTGCGCGTCGAGGAGCTGCTGGAACGGGGGCAGGGTCACTGCAGGATCAACGCCCGAGCCGCCCGTGGCGTGAGATCACCCGTCGACGATGACGAACAGCAGATCGACCTCGCACGCGAGGACGCCGCCCACCGACGCCACGCCGTGGCCCTTCCCCGCCCGGGCCGACAGACGACCCATGTCCACCCGCAGGTCGAGTGTCTCGCCAGGCGCCACCTGGCGGCGGAACCGCACCCCGTCGATGCCGCCGAACAGCGGCAGCTTCCCCGCGTACCGAGGCTCGAGGAGCACGGCGATGGCCCCGACCTGGGCCAGGGCCTCCACCATGAGCACGCCCGGCAGGGTGGGGCGCCCGGGGAAGTGGCCGGCGAAGAACGCCTCCTCACCGCTGAGGTGCCAGCGTCCGACCGCGGTGGTGCCCGGCACGACCTCGACCAGCTCGTCCACGAACAGGAACGGCGGCCGGTGCGGGAGGACGTCGACGGGTGCGGGAAGCCCGCTCAACCGGGTCAGCCTCTCAGGGACGCGAGCAGGTTCGCCGGCGTGTCCTTGGGGCTGACCTTGGGCCAGGCTTCCTGGATGTTGCCTTTCTCGTCGACGAGGAAGGCCGAGCGGATGATGCCCAGGTACTTCTTGCCGTACATCGACTTCTCGCCCCATGCCCCGTACGCCTCGGCCACCGCGTGGTCCTCGTCGGACAGCAGCGGGAAGCCCAGCCCGTACTTCTCGTCGAACTTGGCCTGCTTGGCGGGAGGGTCGGGGCTGATCCCGAGCACGGCGGTGTCGCCGATGGCGCCCAGGATGTCGCGCATCCCGCACGCCTGGGTGGTGCAGCCGGGTGTGTCGGCCTTCGGGTAGAAGAACACGAGCACCTTGCGACCTTTGAGGTCCTTGAGCTGCACGATGTGTCCGGACTGGTCGGAGAGCCTGATCGCGGGAGCCTTGTCACCGGGGTTGAGCGCCATCCGCCGACCGTAGCGTCCGGCCCCTCCTCCTGTTGTCGATGTTGTCGATCGATTCAGTGGAATAGGGTGGACGATGTCCATCGATCCAGCGGTGGCGCTGGCGGGCCTCCTCGTTGGCTTCACGGTCGGCCTCACCGGCATGGGTGGCGGTGCGCTCATGACGCCCCTGCTCGTGCTCTTCTTCAAGATCAGTCCGCTCGCCGCCGTGTCGAGCGACATCGTGGCCTCGGTGGTGATGAAGCCCATCGGCGGATCGGTGCACCTCCGACGCGGCACCGTGCACACGGGGATCGTGCGCTACCTGATGATCGGGTCGGTGCCGAGCGCGTTCGCAGGTGTGCTCCTGGTGTCCGTGCTCGGGGAAGGCGACGTGCTCCAGTCCCGGCTCAAGACGATGCTCGGGGCGGCGCTGCTCCTCGCGGCCATCGGCATGACCGCACGGGTGCTGGTGCAGGCGTCGCGGCCGGACTCCTCCCTCCCGGCTGACCAGGTGCCCGTCCGGCGGCTGCCGACGGTGGCGATCGGCGTGGCGGGCGGGCTCATCGTGGGTCTCACCTCGGTGGGGTCCGGCTCGTTGATGATCGTGCTGCTCCTCGTCGTCTACCCGAGCCTGCGCACCACCACGCTCGTGGGCACCGACCTGGTGCAGGCGGTTCCTCTCGTGGCGTCGGCGGCCGTCGGCCACCTCCTGTTCGGGGACTTCCAGCTGGGGCTGACCGCGTCGCTGCTGGTCGGGAGCATTCCGGGCGTCTACGCCGGCGCCCGCTTGTCGAGCCAAGCGCCCAGCCACGCGATCCGGCCCGTGCTCGTGACGGTGCTGGTCGCCTCGGCGTTGAAGCTGCTCGGCGTCGACACGGTCGTGGCTGCCGGAATGGGCGTGTCCCTCGGTGCGCTCACGACGGCGGTCACGATGGCGGCGCTCCGCCGCGCGGCGCGGGCGAAGCTCGCCGCGCTCATCTCGCAGGACGAGGAGCCCGCTACCGAGCGTTGACCAGGAAGTCGGCCGCCTGGCCGAAGTGATCGAGCAGCCGTGCCTCGAGCTCCGGAGCGATGCCCCGCTCGCTCACCACCGAATCGAGAGCGGCGGCCATGTGCCCGAACCAGGCGTCGCGCTCGGCTTCGCCGATGACGAAGGGCAGGTGGCGCTGGCGGAGGCGCGGATGTCCCCGCTCCTCGCTGTAGGTGCTGGGCCCGCCCCAGTACTGCTGGAGGAACAGCACCATGTGGCGCCGGGAGTCGGTGAGGTCGTCGGGGTAGAGCGGGCGCAACAGCAGATCGGTGGCCACCCGCTCGTAGAAGCGCCCCACGAGCTCGACGAAGAACGCTTCGCCCCCGAGGGCGTCGTGCACGCTGATGTCGTCACCCACGGCGGAGAGGCTACCGGCGCCTGTCCTTCCGATGACCGTGCCCGAAGAAGCCACCCTGGGGCCGGGCATGGGCGTGGTAGTGGTCGGGGATGTTGCGCATGTTGTCATCGAGGTAGTGCGCCTCGAACACGACCATGCTCACCCGGGACAGCTCGCCGTGCATGTGAGCGAGGTCCTCGGTCGACGGGTCGATCCCATGCCAACGCCACACCACCATCGGCGTGTCGCAGATCTCGCACTCCGCGATCCAGCACACCTCGTCTTCATGGAACCAGTGGGTGATCTTGGCCGCCTCGCACAGGTCGCAGCTGTCGGACTTCTCGCCGTGGGGCATCGCGGCATCATCGCACCACTACCGTCGACCGGGTGGACCAGCAGCACGCCGGCACCGGCTACCTCGCCCTCCCCGACACCGAGACCGGGCCGGGGGTCCTGGTGCTGCACGCCTGGTGGGGTCTCACCGACCACGTGCGGGGCGTGTGCGACGAGCTGGCGGCTGAGGGCTTCGTGGCCTTGGCCCCGGACCTCTTCGCCGGCAGGGTCGCCACCGACGTCGCCACCGCCGAGCAGCAGCTGGCCGAGGCCGACGCCAACGAGCTGGCGCACCTCACCCGATCGAGCCTCCAGGCGCTGCGTGACCTGCCCGCAACCACCCGCGGCCCGATCGGCCTGCTCGGCTGGTCCATGGGTGGCTCGATGGCCCTGTGGCTGGCCGCCCGCGTTCCCGACGCCGTGGCCGCCACCGCCGTCTTCTACGCCGGCCAGGACATCGACATGGCCGACTCGACATCGGCCTTCCTCGGCCACTACGCGGAGGTCGACCCGTACGTCGACGAGGACGCTCGGGTGCTCCTCGAATCGGAGCTCCACCTCGATGGCCTCGACGTGGAGTTCCACCACTACGCCGGCACCCGCCACTGGTTCGCCGAGCCCGATCGACCCGAGCACGACCCCGGGGCTGCGGAGCTCGCCTGGCACCGCACCCTCGAGTTCCTCCACCGCCACCTCGACGGCTGACCTCGCCCGCCGATCCCTCGCGACCCCGCTCAGCGGTCGAGGCTGGCCCGCAACGCGGCCACGGCAGCGCCGAGGTCCTCCGGCGAAGCACCCTCCATGCGAAGGCGCATGAGGGCGGACGCGACCACCACGCCATCGGCATGGACCGTGGCGGCACGGGCGTGCTCGGGGGTGGCGATGCCGAACCCCATGATCACCGGCAGGTCGGTGGTCGCCTTGAGCCGCTGGGCCAGCACGGTGGACGAGTCGGCCAGCTCGGTCCGCTCCCCGGTCACCCCCAACAAGTTCACCCCGTACACGAAGCCCTGAGACCGTCGGCACAGGACGGCGAGCCGGTCGTCCGGGGTGAGCGGTGAGGCCAGCTGCACCGTGGCCAGACCCGCGGCGCGAGCGACAGGCTCCCACTCCGTCTGCTCCTCCATCGGGAGGTCGGGGAGGGTCACCCCCGAGACACCGGCGGCCACCGCCTCGGAAGCGAAGCGCTCCCAGCCAGCGTGGAACACGAGGTTGACGTAGGTCATCACCACGATCGGGACGCCCGCGTCGACGCCGCGCAAGGCTCCGAAGATCGCACCGGGGTTCGCACCCTGCTCCAGGGCCAGCTCCGAGGCCCGCTGGATGGTGGGACCGTCCATCACCGGATCGGAGAACGGGATGCCAACCTCGATGGCGTCAGCACCAGCGGCGGCGTAGGCCCGCACCACCTGCGTCCAATCGGCCCCCAGCCCGCCGGTGACGTAGGGCACCAGCAGCTTTCGCCCTGCATCACGGCGCCCCCGCAGGTGGGCCTCCAGTGCGCCGACCTCAGCCACCGGCGCCTCGGCCCAGGAGCTCGGCCACCTGGGCCACGTCCTTGTCGCCCCGCCCCGAGTGGTTGAGGATCACCGTCTGGCCCGCCAGCTCGCCGTGGGCACGCAGCACCCACGCCAGCGCGTGCGCAGGCTCGAGGGCGGTGATGATGCCCTCGGTGCGGGCCAGCACCTGGAAGGCGTCGAGCACCTCGGCGTCGGTGACCTGGTGGTACTCGGCGCGGCCGATGGCGGCGAGGTGCGCGTGCTCCGGGCCGATTCCCGGGTAGTCGAGGCCGGCAGAGATCGACTCGGCCTCCATCACCTGCCCGTGCTCGTCCTGCAGGAGGTAGGACTTCGATCCGTGCACGATGCCGGGGCTGCCCCGGCCCATGGCGGCGCCCCCCGCCGGTTCGACGCCGACCAGGCGGACGCCGGGCAGATCGGCGAAGCCCGAGAAGATCCCGATGGCGTTGGAGCCGCCGCCCACGCAGGCGGTGACGACGTCGGGGTCTCGCCCGAGCCGCGCGCGACACTGCTCACGAGCCTCGTCGCCGATGACCCGGTGCAGCTCACGCACCATCCACGGGTAGGGGTGGGGGCCCATCACCGAGCCGAGCAGGTAGTGGCTGGACTCGACGGTGGCCACCCAGTCGCGCATGGCCTCGTTGATGGCGTCCTTCAGCGTTCGGCTGCCCGACGAGGCCGGCCTGACCTCGGCGCCCAGGAGGCGCATGCGGAACACGTTGAGCGCCTGGCGCTCCATGTCGACCTCGCCCATGTAGACGACGCACTCGAGCCCCAGGAGGGCGGCCGCGGTGGCGGCGGCCACGCCGTGCTGGCCGGCTCCCGTCTCGGCCACCACGCGGTGCTTGCCCATCCGCTGGGCCAGCAGGGCCTGACCGAGCACGTTGTTGATCTTGTGGGAGCCCGTGTGGTTCAGGTCCTCGCGCTTCAGCAGCAGGGTGCAGCCCAGCTCCTCGGAAAGTCGCCTGGCCTCGTAGAGCATCGAGGGACGGCCGGCATAGTCGCGCAGGAGCCGGTCGAGCTCGGCCCGGAAGACCGTGTCGGACCAGGCGTCCCGGAACGCGGCATCGAGCTCGGCGCACGCCATCACCAGCGTCTCCGGGATGTAGCGACCCCCGAAGTCGCCGAACCGACCCGTGGGTCCGGGGTCTCCCATCACCGGGACAGAGGAGGTCATAGGGGTAGAGCGTGAACCGCGGCGGGCGCGGGGCGCCAGTCGGTTGCGGGCTACTCGTCGAGCATCCAGTCGAAGGGACGCTGGTCCTCGCGGCCGCGGTAGTCGGCCGGCTCGGCCGCCTTGGCGTTGCTGATGAACAAGCGCACCTTGCGGGGATCCTTGATGCCGGGCTCGGATTCGACGCCGCTGGCCGCGTCGACGCCCCAAGGGCGGACCCGCTCGATGGCCT
>DAIQBC010000070.1:0-459 GCA_036781345.1 Acidimicrobiales bacterium
GCTCGTGCTGATCGTCGGGGTGCTGGCCCCGATCTTCGAGGAGATCTTCTTCCGTGGCCTGGTGCAGCGGGCCCTGCTCAAGCGGGGGCTGTCGTCGACGCTGGCGGTGGGGCTCACGGCTGTCGCCTTCGGGGTCACCCACTTCGAGCTGCTGCAGCTCCCCGGTCTGGTGCTGGCTGGGGTGGTCTTCGGGGCGCTGGCGCAGCGCTCGGGGCGACTCGGTCCGGCCATCGCCGCCCACATCGGCTTCAACATGGTGACGGTCGTCGCCTTGACCTTGGCGTGACCGAACCGGCCCCGTCCTGGATGCGACGATGACTGCCGACATGGGACCAGACGTCGCCGCCGGGAGCGCTGTGCTCGTCGACCAGGGGCCGGTGCCGCACGCGGACCACGGTCACGAGCAGCCGGCCCTGCGACTCGACGGCGGGGCCGACCTGCCGCCACCGGAGGACCCGG
>DAIQBC010000070.1:469-10608 GCA_036781345.1 Acidimicrobiales bacterium
CTGCCGGCGACGAGATCGCCGGCCCTCAGCAGCCCCGGCGGCGCGGGCCCGTCGGGAGCGGTTCGTGCGCCAGGCGGTCGACTGGGTGGTGGTGGCCTCGTGCGCGGTGTTCGTCTTCGCGAACCTGCACCCCGCCCAGATCCTCTCGAGCGCCGTGCCGGCCGGTGGTGACATGGGGGCGCACGTCTGGGGCCCCGCCTTCCTCCGCGACCACCTGCTGCCCCACGGCCGCATCTCCGGGTGGACCCCCGACTGGTATGCCGGCTTCCCCGCGTACCAGTTCTACATGGTGGTCCCGTCGCTGCTGATCGTGGCCCTCGACGTCGGGCTGTTCGGCGGGTGGGCGATGCTGCTCCCGCTGCTGGTCGCCGCGGGGCTGGTGGTCGTCGGCACGAGAGCCGGCGGGCGTTGGCGGGGCCGGGCGCTGGTGGCGGTGGCCGTGCTCGTGGTGCTGTTCGGCGTCGAGCTGCCCTACGGCACCGCCTTCAAGCTGGTGACCGTTCTCGGCGTCGTGTCCCTGCCCGTGTGCGCCTACGCCTTCGGTCGCTTGGCCGACCTGCCCTTCCCCGGGCCCGCGCTGCTGTCAGTGGCCGCCGTCCTGTTCCTGTTCGATCGGAACTTCACGATCTACGGCGGCAACATCGCGTCGACCCTCGCTGGTGAGTTCGCCTTCTCGATCAGCCTGTCGCTGGCGGTCCTCTACCTCGGAGTGGTGATCCGGGGGCTGCGCACCGGGGAGCACCGGGCCCTCGCCGCTGTGCTGCTCGCCCTCACCGGGCTCTGCCACCTCATCCCTGCGTTCTTCGCACTGGCCGGCACCTTGGTCATAGCGCTGTTGCGACGACCGGCGCGGCGGACGCTGACGTGGCTGCTCTGGGTGCTGCCCGTCGGCGCCCTCATCAGCGCCTTCTGGGTGCTGCCGTTCGCCTACCAGTCGGACTTCGTCAACGACATGGGCTGGGAGAAGCTCCCGTACTCCAACGCCGAGAACGGCTACCGCTCGCTGTCGCAGACGCTCTTCACCTTCAACGGCGAGACCTACTGGAAGTACCTGATCCCTCGCAGCGCCATCGACTCGCCCAACGACCTGAGATGGGTGCTCGCCCTCGCCTGCATGGGGCTCGTCCTCTCGCTGGCTTTCCGGGTGCGCATCGGGATCATTCTGGCTGTGCTGGCCCTGGTGATGGCGGTCGCCTTCGTGGTCCTGCCGGAGGCCCGGCTCTGGAACGCCCGGCTGCTCCCCTTCTACTACCTGTGCCTGTACCTGCTGGCCGCCGTCGGCGTCGCCGAGGTCGGCCGCACGCTCGCCGTCCTCGCGGCGAGGGATCCCGACCGACCGAGCATCGTGATCCCCGCGGTCGCCGCCGTCGCCGGTCTGGTCGCCGGTGTCGTGCTCGTTGCTCTGCCGTTGCGCACGCTTCCCTTCGGCCACGAGCGCTCCGACAAGAGCTACTCCTGGCTGGGGCTCACCAACGGTGCCAACGAAGCGAGCTTCGTGCGCTCGTGGGCCCGATGGAACTTCACGGGCTATGAGGGCAAGGACACCTACGCCGAGTACCGGGCCCTCATGCTCACGATGGCCAAGGTGGGCGCCGAGCACGGTTGCGGCCGTTCCTTCTGGGAGTACGAGCAGGAGATCAACCGCTACGGCACGCCGATGGCCCTCATGCTGCTGCCCCACTGGACAGACGGCTGCATCGGGTCGATGGAGGGGCTCTTCTTCGAGGCGTCGGCGACAACGCCGTTCCACTTCCTCACCCAGGTCGAGCTCAGCGCCAAGCCCAGCGCCGCGCAGCGCGACCTGCCCTACGGCACCTTTGACATCGACAAGGGCGTGCGCCACCTGCAGCTGATGGGCGTGCGCTACTACCTGTCCACCTCGGCTCAGGCCACCACGGCCGCCCGCGCCCACCCCGACCTCACCGAGCTGGCCACCTCCGGGCCGTGGGTGATCTTCCAGGTCGCCGACTCAGACCTCGTGGTGCCGCTCGACAACCAGCCAGCCGTGCTCGACGGCGTCGACGACGCCCAGGCGGACTGGATCTGCCGGACGAAGGACGACAAGGGCAAGTGCGCTGGGCCGGCGGTGGCCTGGTACATGGATCCCTCCGCCCAGGCCGTGTTCCTCGCCTCCTCGGGCCCCGCGGGTTGGCAGCGCGTCAACGCCGACGACCCCAAGCCAGACGTGCGCGCGGTTGACCCGGCAGAGGTCACCAACCTGCAGGTGGGCACCGATCACATTGGCTTCGACGTCGACCACGCCGGCTCCCCGGTCCTCGTGAAGGCCTCCTACTTCCCGAACTGGCAGGTTCGAGGCGCCGATGGCCCCTATCGCGTGGCACCCAACCTCATGGTGGTGATCCCGACCTCCGATCACGTGGAGCTCACCTACGGGCGCGAGCCCATCGAGTGGCTCGGCTACGCGCTGACGGCACTGGGCATCGCGGCGGCTGTCTTCCTCGCCACCCGTCCTGCGAGCCGAGCGTGGGCGGGTCCGCGGACCCCAACCGTGGACTCCGTCGCCGAGTCGAGCAACGCCGACGTGCCCCGGCACCTCGCGAGGTGAGCGAACGGCTGGGGCGCTTCGCCGCGGTGGCGCTGGTGCCGACGGCCGTGGACGTCGGGTTGCTCCTGGTGCTCCGCCAGCGCCTGGGGTGGATCCTGGTCCTCTCCGACTTGACCGCCATCGCGGTCGCCTCTCTGCTCTCCTACCTGCTTCACCGCACCATGACCTTCCGGTCCGACCCGTTCGTGCGCTGGGTGCGGATGCCCGCCGCCTTCGTGGCCGTGGCGGGGCTGGCCGCCCTGGTCGACGTGGGTGTGTTGCGGGGTGTCTTCGCCGTCCATGGGTTCTCGTCCACCGCCGCCCTTCTCGAGGCCAAGTGCGTTGCCCTCGCCGCTGCGGCCGTGGTCCGGCTCGTGCTCTACCGAGCCGTCCTCCTCGGGGTCGTGCGTCGCACGCTCCAGGAGCGGGTGACCCGTCCTCCCGCGCCTGGCACGCTGCGGGCCTCGGTGGTCGTGCCCGCGTTCGAGGAGGGGGCTCGCATCGGGTCAGCGGTGGTCGCCATCCGCTCGGCCCTCGAGACGGTCCACGCCGACGGTGGCCTCGAGGTCGTGGTGGTCGACGACGGCTCGTCCGACGGCACCGCTGACACGGCCCTGGCGGCGGGAGCCGACCAGGTGCTGGTGCTGCCGGTCAACCGCGGCAAGGGTGCCGCCATCCGGGCTGGGGTGGCGGTGGCGCGCGGGCGCACCGTGGCCTTCATCGACGCCGACCTGTCGTAGTCGCCTGACCAGCTGCTGCAGGTGATCGGCCAGGTCGAGGCGGGGTGGGACGTGGCGGTGGGCAGCCGTCGGCATCCCGACTCCATCAGCGTGCGGGGTGCGGGGGCGCTGCGCGACCTCGGGAGCCGGACGGTCAACCTGCTGGCGATGGGCGTCCTCCTCAGCCACCCCCACGACACCCAGTGTGGGCTCAAGGCCTTCCGATCCGACGTGGCCAAGACGGTGTTCGGTCTCGGGCGGATCGACCGCTTCGCCTTCGACATCGAGGTCCTGCACCTGGTGGAGCGCCACGGCTTCTCGGTGGCCGAGGTACCCGTGCGCCTCGCGACGGGGGAGCGGTCCACGGTCCGCCTGGTCACGGACACGCTGCGACTGCTCCGGGACCTCTGGCGGATCCGGCACTGGGCGGCCACCGGCGCCTACGAGCTCGGGGACCTGCCCCTTGTTGCGTCTCCGGCGGGCTGACGGCCCGCCGGTAGGGTGGGCGCCTCATGGCCGACCTCGACGCGATCTTCAAGGCGTACGACATCCGCGGCACCACCCCCGACCAGCTCGACGCCGACGTGGCCCGGGCCGTGGGCCAGGCCTTTGCCGTGTTCGTGGTCGGCCAGGTCGGCGGTGCCCGCCGGGTGCTGGTGGGGCGGGACATGCGGTCTTCGGGCGTCGAGCTGGCGGCCGCCTTCGCCGACGGCGTGCGGGCCCAGGGACTCGACGTCGTCGACCTCGGCCTGGCCTCCACCGACCTCGTGTACTTCGCCGCCGGCCGGCTCGATGCGCCGAGCGCCATGTTCACGGCCTCCCACAACCCGGCGCAGTACAACGGCATGAAGCTGTGCTTGGCCGGTGCCCGGCCCATCGGCGAGGACTCGGGTCTGAACGACATCAAGCGAATGACCGCTGATGGCGTCCCGCCCCACGAGGGCCGGGCCGGCGGCCAGGAGTCCCTCGACCTCCTCGGAGCCTTCGCCGAACACGTCCGCTCGTTCGTCGATGTGTCCGAGCTGCGCCCCATGAAGGTGGTGGCAGACACGGCCAACGGCATGGGCGGGCTCGTCGTGCCGGCTGTGTTCGAGGGTCTGCCGGTCGATCTCGAGGTGCTCTACGGCGAGCTCGACGGCACCTTCCCCAACCATCCGGCCGACCCGCTCCAGCTCGAGAACCTGCGCGATCTGCAGGCCCGGGTGAGGGTGGTCGGCGCCGACGTCGGGTTGGCCTTCGACGGCGACGCCGACCGCGTGTTCCTGATCGACGAGCTCGGAGAGCCGGTGTCGGGGTCCACCACCACCGCCATCGTGGCGGCCGGCGTCCTGGAGAAGCACCCTGGTGCCACCATCCTCTACAACTGCATCTGCTCCAAGGCCGTGCCCGAGGTGGTGCGTGAGCGCGGCGGCATCCCGTTGCGCACCAAGGTGGGCCACAGCTTCATCAAAGCCGTGATGGCCGAGACCGGCGCGGCCTTCGGCGGAGAGCACTCTGCGCACTACTACTTCCGCGACAACTACCGGGCCGACTCTGGTTCCATCGCCGCCCTGCTCGTGCTCGAGCAGCTAAGTCGAGCCGGCGTCCCGTTGTCGGAGCTGCGCAAGCCGTTCGACCGGTACGCAGCGTCCGGCGAGCTCAACCGCGCCGTCGCCGACCCGGCAGCGGTCATCGAGCACGTCGCGGCCTCCTATCCTGCCGAGGCCCAGGACCGCCTCGACGGGCTCACGGTCGACCTCGGGGACTGGTGGTTCAACCTGCGGGCCTCCAACACAGAGCCGTTGCTCCGACTCAACCTCGAAGCGCCCGATGCGGCAATGTGTGCGGCGAAGGTCGCCGAGGTCCAAGCCCTCATCGACGTCACCTGACCCAAGGAGTCCCACCACCATGGCCCTCGATCCCCAGCTGCTCGAGATCCTCGCCTGCCCTGATGACAAGGGCCCACTCCTCTACTTCGAGGACGAGCACTCGCTGTACAACCCGAGGCTGAAGCGCCGCTATGCCATCAAGGACGACATCCCCATCATGCTGATCGACGAAGCCGAGACCGTCGTGGAGGCCGAGCACGAACGACTGCTCGCGAAGGCCGAGGCGGAGGGCATCCTCCCCACCTTCTCGGTCTAGCCAGGATGTCCGGTCTGCTTGATACCGTTGGCATGTTCGATCTCGCCGCTGCCCTGCCTGAGCAGGCGGCGGCGGCGGCCTCCCTCGGGAGCCAGGTGGAGGGCCTCCCGTCGCACGATGACATCGAGCAGGTGGTCGTCCTCGGGATGGGTGGCAGCGGCATGGCCGGTGACGTGCTGGCGGCGGTGGCTGGCCCCTTCATGCCCGTCCCCGTCACCGTGGTGAAGGGGTACGAAGCTCCCTCCTTCGTGGGCGACGGCACCCTCTGCTTCGCCATCTCCTACTCCGGCGATACCGAGGAGACGGTCGAGGCCGCCCAAGCGGCGGCGGGGGCCGGCGCCCGGATGGTGGTGCTGTCCACCGGCGGCCAGCTGGGCGAGCTGGCGCAGGCGTGGCGGGCACCCCACATCGTGCTGCCCGAGTGCCCGATGCCCCGTGCCGGCATCGGGTCGCTGAGCATCCCACCGCTGCTCGTGCTCGAACGGGTCGGTCTGTTCCCCGGCGCCGCTCAGTACGTGGCCACCGCCGTCGAGCAGCTCAAGCGCCGGCGCGACAAGCTGATCGCCGACGGCGGCCCCGCCCAGCAGCTGGCGCGTGAGATCGGGGGCACGATGCCCCTGGCCTACGGCGGCGACGCCATCGGGGGTGTGGCCTCCTATCGGTTCAAGTGCCAGGTGAACGAGAACGCCAAGGCCCCTTCCTTCTGGGCGCCGCTGCCCGAGATGGCCCACAACGAGATCTGCGGCTGGGGGCAGCACGGAGACATCACCCGTCAGGTGATGACGGTGGTGCGGTTCCGCCACGCCTTCGAGCACCCACAGGTGTCTCGGCGCTTCGAGCTCACCTACGACCTGATCGACGAAGTCGTCCACGCCGTCCTCGACATCGACGCCGAGGGTGACAGCGCCCTCGCGCAGCTCTTCGACCTCGTGCTCCAGGGGGACTTCGTGAGCCTTCACATGGCCAGCGAGGCAGGGGTCGACCCCGGGCCGATCCCCGTGCTCGTCGACCTCAAAGCGGCGCTCGCTCGCTGAGCTCCGCTAGCCTGGCGAACCGGGCTGATCAGGGTGCTGCCTGCTGCAGCCAGCCCTCCCGCACACCACGAAACGCGCGCCCTGACCGGCGCGCCCGTACGGAGGAACGAATGACGAACCACCCTGATCAGGACTTCAAGGTCGCCGATCTCTCGCTCGCCCCCTGGGGCCGCAAGGAGATCGAGCTGGCCGAGGTGGAGATGCCCGGGCTGATGGCGCTGCGCGCCGAGTTCACCGACTCGAAGCCGCTGGCCGGCGCCCGCATCACCGGCTCGCTCCACATGACGATCCAGACCGCGGTGCTCATCGAGACGCTCACCGCTCTCGGAGCCGAGGTCCGCTGGGTCAGCTGCAACATCTTCTCCACCCAGGACCAGGCGGCGGCGGCCGTGGCGGTCGGTCCCGAGGGCACGGTCGACTCGCCGAAGGGCGTACCGGTGTTCGCGTGGAAGGGCGAGACCCTCGAGGAGTACTGGTGGTGCACCGAGCAGGTGCTGCAGTGGCCCGATGGCGGCGGCCCCAACATGATCCTCGACGACGGGGGCGACGCCACCCTGCTCGTGCACAAGGGCGTGGAGTTCGAGAAGGCGGGCGCGGTGCCTGACGCCACCGACGACGACTCCGAGGAGTGGGGGGTCATCCTCGCCACCCTGCGGCGATCCCTCGCCGAAGATCCCGCCCGTTGGACCACGATCGCCAAGGGCATCAAGGGGGTCACCGAGGAGACCACCACCGGCGTCCACCGCCTGTACCAGATGTTCGAGGCCAACCAGCTTCTGTTCCCCGCGATCAACGTCAACGACTCGGTCACCAAGTCCAAGTTCGACAACCTCTACGGGTGCCGCCACAGCCTCCTCGACGGCATCAACCGTGCCGTCGACGTGATGCTGGGCGGCAAGGTCGCCCTGGTCTGCGGCTATGGCGAGGTCGGCAAGGGATCGGCCCAGTCGCTCAGAGGCCAGGGTGCGCGCGTGCTCGTCACCGAGGTCGACCCGATCTGCGCCCTCCAGGCCGCCATGGAGGGCTTCGAGGTCACCACCCTCGAGTCGGTGCTCGGCACCGCTGACATCTTCATCACCACCACCGGCAACAAGGGCATCATCACCGCCGAGCACATGGCGAAGATGAAGCACAACGCCATCGTCGGCAACATCGGCCACTTCGACAACGAGATCGACATGGCCGGCCTGGCCAAGATGAGCGACGTCCGCAAGGTGGAGATCAAGCCGCAGGTGCACGAGTTCGTGTTCCCCGATGGGCACTCGATCATCGTGCTCTCCGAGGGTCGCCTGTTGAACCTGGGCAACGCCACCGGCCATCCGAGCTTCGTCATGTCGATGAGCTTCACCAACCAGGTGCTGGCCCAGATCGAGCTCTACTCCCGCACCGAGCAGTACCCGCTCGGTGTGCACGTGCTGCCCAAGCTGCTCGACGAGCGGGTGGCCAGGCTGCACCTCGATGCCCTGGGCGTGAAGCTCACCCCGCTGTCAACGGAGCAGGCCGACTACCTCGGCATCCCGGTCGGGGGCCCCTACAAGCACGAGAACTACCGGTACTAGGTTCCTCGGTTCACGTCTCGGAGCCGGGCGTCCGGCATCGTCATCTTGTCGAGGTGCCAGTGAACGTTGGGACCGACTGTGACGGCGAACACCAAGGTGCCGATCCCGACCCCCCCGCCGAGCGCCGCGCCTACCGCCAGGGCGGTGAGCTCGATGCCCGTGCGGACCACGCGGATCGACCGGCCTCGGCGCGCGAGGCCGGTCATCAAGCCGTCCCGCGGGCCGGGGCCGAGGCCGGCGCCGATGTAGAGGCCACTCCCGGGGCCGAAGACGAAGACCCCCAGGGCGAGGAAGGCGGTACGCGCAACCATCGAGGCGGGCGCGGCGACCACGGTCAGGGTGAGGTCGACCACGAGGCCGATCACCAGCACGTTCAGGAGCGTGCCGAGCCCCAGGCGCTCGCGGATCGGGATCCACAGCAGCAGCACCCCCATGCCCGTGAGGATCGTGACGGTGCCGATCGGCACGCCCGTACGCTCCGCCACCCCCTGGTGCAGCACGTCCCACGGGGCCAGGCCCAGATCGGCCCGCACCATGAGCGCGATCCCCACGCCGAAGAGCACCAGGCCGCCCAGCAGGCGGGGTACCCGCCGGTGCAGCTCGTCGAGGGGCGGAAGCGGGAGCACCCTGGCACGCTACGGCGCCGTGGTGCGGAACCAGGCTGAGCGCAGCCGCTACTTCAGCGCGACGCGCACGGCGGTGAACTGCCAGGGCCGGGAGTCCTCCCCGCCAACCTGGCCGAGGATGATCGATCCATAGTGCATGCCGTCGTCGAGCTGGTCGAGGTTGCACTCGATCGTGCCGTCAAAGGGGGCCGCGGGCCCACCGCCGCCCATGACGGTTCCGGTGCCGATCGGCTCGTCAACCCCGTCGGCGAGCACCGACACGTCGACCACACCCTCGAACGCCAGTGCCTGGCCTTGGAGACGGACCGGGCAGTCGATGTCCGTCCCCGCGACGGGGGAGTCGAGGCGGATGTCGTCGGTGGCCGCGCCGAGCACGAACCAGGTGTCATCCTCGAGCTGGCGGACCAGCACCGTCGTCACCGGGTAGCCCGTTCCCGCCACGCCGTTTGCCGTCGGTTGCACGGGGACCTCGCCGGAGCGGGCGTCCCCGGCCTGGAAGGCGCCGATGACGGGGTCGATCATCCCGAGGAAGTCCACCACGAAGCTGCGCGTCGCGCTCACCGGGTCGTCGAAGCGCTGTGACTTCGTGGGATCCGGGTACATGGCCAGGGCGCGGTCCACCGTCTGGAACGGCACCTCGGTGGTGGTCGAGCTCGCTGTGGTGGTCGTCCCCTCGGTGCTGTCCGTGCTGCTGGAGGAGCTCCCGGTGGCAACGGACCCGCGGTCGTCACGGGTCAAGACGACCGCGGCCACCACCACGAGCGCGACGGCCGCGACGGCGGCGCCGAGACCGATGAGCAGGCGCTTCTGACGGTCATCCTGGTATGGGTCCATGAGCCTCTCCTCGCTGTGGTCCAGGTCCATCATCACCCTGACAGACGTTCACCGGGCGGGATTCCTCACAGCACGGTTGTCACACCCTCTCCCTAGGGTCCCACCGTGCGCCCCCCGCCGCTCCTGCCGGTTCCACCCGGCCTGGCCACCTGCCAGGCGGTGTTCGTCTACGACGCGGTGGCTCGCGAGGCGCTCACCGGGCTGAAGAACCGCGATGAGCGAGCTCGTGTCACCGAGCTGGCCGACGAGCTGGAACCCCTCGTGCCGGCCATCGACGGCCTGGTCGTGACCTGGGCGCCCACCGGAGGCGCCCGCCGGCGTCGGCGTGGGTTCGACCAGGCCGAGCTGCTCGCCCGGGCGGTGGCCCGGCGTCGCCGGGTGCCCGTCGTCCCCCTCCTACGTCGCCTTCCGGGGCCTGCTCAGGCCGGCCGCTCACTCGGGGAGCGTCGGTCCAACCCTCGCTTCGCGGCCCTCCGCCCTTGTGCCCGTCCGGTCCTGCTCGTCGACGACGTGACCACCACGGGGGCCACTCTGAGCGCCGCCGCCGCTGCCCTCACCCTGGCGGGTGTCCACGAGGTGCACGGCCTGGTCGTGGCCCGAGCGCTCCGCCCCGACCCGCGGTAGTCTGCGGCTGGACCACGAGACCCGGGAGGCATGCCCTTGGAGATCACCGTGAGCGCCCGACACACCGACATCTC
>DAIQBC010000071.1:0-10557 GCA_036781345.1 Acidimicrobiales bacterium
GTTGAGGCGCTCGAGCGCCGTGTCCTCGGAGATGTTGAGCGCGAAGGCCAGCTCGCTCACGAGCACCTGTCGGGCCTTCACGAACATCGACTTCTCGCCGGCGGACAGGCCCTTGTCGGCATCCCGGAGCGCGAGGTTCCGGACCACCTCGGCCACCTGGTACACGTCGCCGGACTTGAGCTTCTCTTGGTGGTTCTTGAAGCGGCGTGACCAGTTGGTGGGCTCTCGCACGTCCTTCTTGGCTAGCACCTCGAAGACGTCCTCGACGTCCTCCTTGGAGATCGGGTAGCGCATGCCGATCTCCTCGGCGCGGTCCTTGGGCACCTTCAGGAGGAGGTCCCCGTGGGTCATGCGCAGCACGAAGTACTTGCTCTTGCCGCCGTCGGGCATGGTGATCGTGTCGGTCCCCTCGATCACCGCGGCTCCGTGGTGGGGGTACACGACCTTGTCGCCGACCTTGAAGGGCACTCGTTCTCTCCTGCTTGCGGGCTGCTGACCCACCAGGATGCCATCTCGTCGCCGGCTGGCCCCATTCCGCGCCGCGGCCACTGCCATGCGGGATCATGGCGGCCATGAGTCCGCTCCTCCTCGTCGTGGCGATCTGCGTGGTGGTCGCGGCCGTCCTGATCCCGTGGGTGCAGCAGCAGCGCCGGGCTGACGACCTCGCCTCGGTGGCGGCGCGCAACGGCCTCGAGCACAGCCGCCACGACCCGTTCGGGAGCACGCGGGTCGCCTTCCCGCTGTTCCGCAAGGGCGACGGGCGCGTAGCCGAGAACGTGGTCTGGAGGGATCGGCCCGACGGGCTGTCCACCCGCGCCTTCGACTTCTCCTACTACGTGGAAGCGAAAGACGATCTGGGGCGGACGCAGCGGTCCTACACCAGGTTCAGCTGTGTGATGGCCCAGGTGGACGGCGCGTGGCCCGACGTCACCATCCAGCGCAGCGGGCTGTTGGCGAAGGCCCTGAGCCTCGTCGGTCTCGGTGACATCGACCTCGAATCGGAGGAGTTCAACCGGCGCTTCACGCTGCGCTCACCCGACCGGCGCTTCGCCGTGACGCTCGTGGATGCGCAGATGATCGACTTCCTCCTCTCCACCGATGCCCGCTTCGCCTTCTCGATCAAGGGCCGATGGGTCCTGCTGGCCAGCGACCCCGTGGCTGCGGCGCAGGTCCCGGCGCTGATGCGGGTGGCGGAGGCCTTCGTCGCCCACATCCCCAGGGTGGTCTACGAGATGTGGCCCAGCCCCTTCCGAGATGCGGCGGGTCGCCCCCTTGCCGCCGGCGACGAGGGCTACGGCTTCGCCCTCGCGGCGGCCGACCTCACCGAGGGCGACCCGTGGGACATCCGGCGGCGCCCGGTCGCGTACACGGACCTCGACGAGGGCCGACCCCAGCACGACCTCGACGGCAGGCTGGTGCAGGAGCGACCCGAGGACCCGTGGGGGGACGGCCGCCCTCGCCCCGCTTGACCCCGACCTGGCGGGTGGAGCCCGGCCCTCGTACCGTTGCCGGGTCTGTGCCGCGAGATCGTCCCCGGGGGTCGACATGTTCCAGTGGTCCGAAGAGCAGCTGATGATCCGCGATGCGGTCCGTCAGTTCGTGCAGGCCGAGATCGCGCCGAAGCGCGAGGAGCTCGAGCACGGCGATCTGCCTCCGTACGACATCCTCCGCAAGCTCTTTGCCACCTTCGGCATGGACGCCATGGCCCGCGAGCGGTTCAAGGCCCAGATCGAGCGGGAGAAGCGCGTGGCCGCCGGCGAGGAGGAGGCTCCCGCGAAGGGCGCTCGCCGCGGGGGAGGTGACGCCAACTCCATCGCCATGACGATGCTCCCCATCATCGAGATCTGTCGGCACTCGCCGGGCATGGTCACCGCCATGGGCGTGAGCATGGGCCTCACCAGTGCGGCGATCATGTCGAAGGGCACCATCGCCCAGAAGGAGCGATGGGGTCTCGACCTGCTCACCCTCGACAAGGTCGGGGCGTGGGCCATCACCGAGCCCGGCTCGGGATCCGACGCGTTCGGGTCGATGGCCTCCACGGCCCGCCGCGACGGTGACGAGTACCTGCTCAACGGCTCGAAGACCTTCATCACCAACGGCCCCTATGCGGACACCACCGTCTTCATCTGCAAGCTCGACGAAGGCAACCTGCCCGCCGAGCGCAAGATCCTCTCCTTCGTGCTCGACCGCGGCATGCCTGGCTTCGTGCAGTCGAAGCCCCTGCGCAAGATGGGCATGCACAGCTCGCCCACCGGCGAGCTGTTCCTCGACGACGTCCGAGTCGGCCGCGACCGGTTGATCGGGGAGACCGAGGATCTCCCCGCGGGCGGCCGCGAGGGTGCCAAGGACACCTTCTCGATGGAGCGCTCCGGGGTGGCGGCCATGGCGCTCGGGATCATCGACCGCTGCCTCGAGCTGTGCGTCCAGTACGCCAAGGACCGCGTGCAGTTCGGTCAGCCCATCGGTGAGTTCCAGCTCATCCAGGAGAAGCTGGCCCGCATGGAGGTGGCCCGGCTCAACGTGCAGAACCTCGTCTTCCGCTACATCGAGATGTCGGCCGCCGGTGTGGGGCTGTCGCTCGCCGAGGCCTCCGCCATGAAGCTCTACTCGGCCCGCGCGGCCAGCGAGGTGGCCATGGAGGCAGTGCAGCTCCACGGAGGCAACGGCTACATGGCGGAGTTCCAGGTGGAGCAGCTGGCTCGGGACGCCAAGGTCCTCCAGATCTACGCCGGCACCGACGAGATCCAGATCACGCACATCGCCAAGGACCTGCTCCGTCGCTGACGGTTGGGCCCATCAGAGGCCCAGCGACTTCCCGATGATCTCCTTCATGATCTCGGTGGTGCCGCCGTAGATCGTGGTGATCCGCGCGTCGGCGTAGGCCCGCGCGATCGGGTACTCGGCCATGTAGCCGTAGCCGCCGTGGAGCTGGACGCACGTGTCGACCACGCGCTTCTGCAGCTCCGTGCACCACCACTTCGCCATGGCGGCCTCCTCCGCCGTAAGGGCACCCTCGTTGAGGGCGACGACGCAGCGGTCGACGAACGTCTGGGCGATCTCCACCTCGGTGGCCATCTCGGCCAGCCGGAAGCGGCTGTTCTGGAAGGAGCCGACCGGCTGGCCGAAGGCGGTGCGCTCCTTCACGTAGTCGAGCGTGATGTCGAGCGCCTGCCGGGCGGCGGCCACGCCCGTGACGGCGATCGAGAGGCGCTCCTGCGGCAGCTTGGCGACGAGGGATCGGAAGCCGCCGCCCTCCTCGCCGAGGCGGTTCGCGATCGGGACGGCCACGTCGGTGAAGAACAGCTCGGCCGTGTCCTGCGCGTGCATCCCGATCTTGTCGAGGTTGCGACCGCGCTCGAACCCGCCCATGCCCCGTTCGAGCACGACGAGGCTCATCCCGGCATGGCGCTGGGTCGGATCGGTCTTCACCGCGGTGATGACGAGGTCGGCGTTGATGCCGTTGGTGATGAAGGTCTTCGAGCCGTTGACCAGGTAGTGGTCGCCATCCCGCGCCGCGCTCGTCGTCATGGATGCCAGGTCGGACCCAATGCCGGGTTCGGTCATCGCGATGGCCGTGATGAGCTGGCCCGAGCAGATGCCCGGCAGCCACCGCGCCTTCTGCTCGTCGGTGGTGAGGGTGAGGAAGTAGGGCAGGCAGATGTCGTTGTGGAGCGTCCAGCCCAGCCCGGCCGAGTTGACCCCCGCCCGCTGGATCTCCTCGGCGATCACCACGTTGTAGCGGAAGTCGTCCACGCCACCCCCGCCGTGCTCCTCCGGCGCCGCCATGCCGAGGAAGCCCTGGGCGCCGGCCTTGACGAACATGGATCGGTCGACGATCCCTGCCGTCTCCCAATCGTCGTGGTGCGGCACCAGCTCCTTGGCGATGAAGCCCCGCACGGAGTCACGAAACAGGTCGTGGTCGGCGTCGAACAGCGTGCGCTCCATGCGGCGACCGTAACGCGGTCGCCGCTGCCGTCTCCGAGCCGCCAGGCTGTGGTCCGTGTCCGTCACCGTGGAGCCCTACACCTCGGCGAGCGACCTCGAGACGGACGGCCTGGCGGCGGTGCAGCGCTACCAGACCTGGTACCGGGCGTTCGACTGATCCGGTCTCCTGCCCGCTACCCTGTGGGCACGCACGAAGGGGAGCTCGGGGTAGCCGGGCTGAGAGGGTGGACCGCCGGAGACGGCACGCCACCGACCCGAGGAACCTGAACCGGGTAATGCCGGCGGAGGGAATCGGCACATGGCAGCGCCCGGCGCGAGCGACACGGTGGTGGTGGTGACGGGGGGTGACCCGATCGAGCGCGCCCACCTGCCGGTGCTCGCTCCCGGCACCCAGGTGATCGCGGCTGACTCAGGGATCAACCACGCCCATGCCCTGGGCCTGGTGGTCGACCTCGCCATCGGTGACCTCGACTCCGTGAGCGCGGCCGGGCTGGCCCGTGCCGTCGCGGAAGGGACCACGGTGGAGCGCCACCCTTCGGCCAAGGATGCGAGCGACCTCGAGCTGGCCCTCGACGCCGCCCTGACCCTCGGCCCGGCGCGCATCCACCTGCTGGGCGGTCACGGCGGGCGGCTCGACCACCTGCTGGCGAACATCCTGCTGCTCGCCTCCGAGGCCTACGCCGGGGTGACCATCACCGCCCGGATGGGTGCCGCGCTGGTCACCGTGGTGCGACGCGAGGTCGACCTCACCGGCCCGGTGGGCGACCTCGTGAGCCTGTTCGCCGTGCACGGCCCCGCCACCGGGGTCAGCACCAGCGGTCTCCTGTACCCGCTCGCCGGCGAGGTGCTCCGTCCCGGCTCCACCCGCGGCATCAGCAACGAGCTCACCCAGGCGCGGGCCACGGTCACGCTGACCAGCGGTGTCGTCGCCGCCGTCCAGCCCGGCCTGGCCGGCACCCATCACCAGGAGAGACCCACATGACCGGCCACCCTCGCCGCCGCGTGGCGCTGGTGGGCCTTGCGCTCGGGCTGGCGCTGCCGGCCTGTGGCTCCCGCTCGGCCGATGGGGACGATGCCGGTGCCCGGACCGTTCGCCTCCTGACGCACGACTCGTTCGTGCTGAGCGACGGCCTCTTGGCTGCGTTCACCGAGGAGACCGGCATCGAGGTGGAGCTGCTCCAGGGCGGCGCGGTCGTGAACCAGGCGATCCTCACCAACGGCAACCCTCAGGCCGACGTGCTGTTCGGCATCGACTCCACCTTCCTGACCCGGGCCCTCGATGCTGATCTCTTCGTGCCCTACGAGGCGGACGGCCTCGACCAGGTAGACGACGCGCTCCTGCTCGACCCAGAGCACCGCGTCACGCCGATCGACTACGGCGACGTGTGCCTGAACTACGACAAGGCCTACTTCGCGGCGCGGGCGCTTCCCGTGCCCACCCGCCTGGAGGATCTTGTCGACCCGCGGTACAAGGGTCTGCTGGTGGTCGAGAACCCGGCCACCTCCTCACCAGGGTTGGCCTTCCTGCTGGCCAGCATCACGGCCTTCGGTGCGGTCGGCTGGGAGTCGTGGTGGACCGACCTGCGGGCCAACGACGTGCAGGTCGTCGACGGCTGGGAGGAGGCCTACAACTCCGCCTTCTCTGGCGGTGGGGCCAGCGAGGGCACTCGGCCGCTGGTCGTGTCGTACGCCTCCAGCCCGCCCGCCGAGGTGCTCTACGCCGATCCGCCCATCGTCGAACCGCCGACGGGCGTCATCGAGGCCAGCTGCTACCGCCAGGTGGAAGGGGCCGGCATCCTGGCTGGCTCCGACCACCAGGACGAGGCTGGCCAGCTCATCGACTTCCTCCTCTCGGAGCGCGTGCAGGCTGACGTGCCGCTGTCGATGTTCGTGTTCCCCGTGCGATCCGACGTCGCGCTGCCTGATCTGTTCGTCCAGCACGCCGCTCGACCAGCCGAGGTGCTGGAGCTCCCGGCGGCCGACATCGACGCTCATCGGGAGGAGTGGATCGGCCGGTGGACCGACCTCGTGCTCCGGTGATCCGTCGACGTTGGGCGGCGGCGCTCCTGGTGCCGCCGCTCGGCTTCCTGTCCGCCTTCTTCGCATGGCCGGTGGCGAACATCGTGGGGGAGGGCCTGCGGGGGGATGGACGGTGGGACCTCAGCGGCGTGGGCTCGGTCCTGGGTGACCCGTACCTGAGGCAAGTCGCGTGGTTCACCCTGTGGCAGGCGGCTGCCTCCACCGTGCTCACGCTCCTCGTGGCCCTTCCCGCGGCTCAGGTGCTGGCTCGCTTCGAGCTCCCCGGGCGGCGGCTCCTCCAGGCCCTCGTGGTGGTGCCCTTCGTGCTGCCGACTGTCGTCGTCGGTGCCGCCTTCCTGGCCCTGCTCGGTCCGGGCAGCCCGGTGGGCCTCCACCTCCAGGGCAGCGTGTGGGCGATCCTCCTGGCCCACGCCTTCTTCAACTTCGCCGTGGTGGTCCGCACCGTCGGCGGGCTGTGGGAGGGCCTCGACCCGCACACTGAGGAGGCGGCGCGGACCCTCGGCGCGTCGCGTTGGTGGGCCTTCCGTTCGGTGACGCTGCCCGCGTTGCGTCCGGCGATCGCGTCGGCGGCCACCATCATCTTCCTGTTCTCGTTCACCTCCTTCGGGGTCGTGCGCATCCTCGGCGGGCCCGGTCGCTCGACGCTCGAGGTGGAGATCTACCGGCAGACGGCCGACCTGCTGAACCTGCCGGTGGCCTCGGTGCTCGCCCTGCTCCAGCTGGCAGCGGTGGGCGCCATGCTCGTCGTGCAAGACCGCCTGGAGCGCCGCCGCGCCACTGCCGTGGCCCTCCGGACGGTCGAACGGCGGACGCCGGTCGGCGCGGTCGAGCGGCTGTGGGTGGCAGGCAACCTGGTCGTGCTCGGCGTGCTCCTGGGCGCACCGTTGGCCACCCTGGTCGAACGCTCCTTCCGCACCGGTGACGGGCACGGCCTGGCGGCCTGGCGCGGCCTGGCCGATGTCTCCGCGGGATCGCGGCTGTTCGTCTCACCCCTCGAGGCGGTGGCCAACTCGCTGCGCTTCGCCGCGGTCGCCACGGCGGTCGCCGTCGCCCTCGGGGGGCTGGCGGCCACGGCGCTGACGCAACGGGCGGGGCGGGTCGCCCGCCTGCTCGACGCGGTGCTCGTCCTCCCGCTCGGCACCTCGGCGGTGACCGTGGGCTTCGGCTTCCTCATCGCCTTGGACGAGCCCGTCGACCTGCGGGCCAGCCCGTGGCTGGTGCCCCTCGCCCAGGCGGTGGTCGCCCTGCCGTTCGTCGTGCGCACGATGACGCCGGTGCTGCGGTCAATCGACCCTCGGCTCCACGAGGCCGCTGCCGTGCTGGGCGCATCGCCGGCGCGCGCCTGGCGAGCAGTCGACCTCCCCCTCGTCCGACGCGCGGTCCTCGTGGCCGCTGGCTTCGCCTTCGCCATCTCGCTCGGCGAGTTCGGTGCCACCACCGTCATCGCGCGCGCCGACGCGCCCACCGTGCCCATCGTCATCGCCCGGCTGCTCGGGCGACCCGGCCCGCTCAACGTCGCGCAGGCCTTTGCGCTGAGCACCGTGCTCATGGTCCTGACGGCTACCTCCGTGCTGCTGGTCGACCGCTGGCGGCCGCGATCCATCGGGCGCGGAGGCTGGGTGTGACCGCCCGGATCGCCCTCGAGGGCGCAACGGTGCGCTTCGGGCCCTGCGACGCCGTCAACGCCGTCGACCTGGAGGTGGCAGCGGGCGAGGTGGTGGTGGTCCTCGGCCCGAGCGGCAGCGGCAAGTCCACCCTCCTGCGGGCCGTGGCCGGCCTGCAGCCCCTCGACGCGGGGCGGGTGCTGATCGACGGACACGACATGGCCGGCGTCCCTCCGCATCGCCGCGGCGTGGGGATGATGTTCCAGGATCACGCCCTGTTCCCCCACCTCGACGTGGGTGCCAACGTGGCGTTCGGACTGCGGATGCAGGGCTGGTCGAGATCCGCCGCTGCGACGCGTGTCGGGGAGCTGCTCGCCCTGGTGGGGCTGACGGGCAGCGAACGGCGTCTGGTTCACACGCTGTCGGGTGGCGAACAGCAGCGGGTGGCCCTGGCACGCTCGCTCGCGCCGGAACCGGCCGCGCTGCTGCTCGACGAGCCGCTTGGCGCCCTCGACCGCCCCTTGCGCGAGCGCCTGGTCATCGAGCTACGCCAGCTCTTCCGGCGGCTGGGGCTCACCGTGGTGGCCGTGACCCATGACCAGGCGGAGGCGTTCGCGCTGTCCGATCGCCTGATTGTCGTCGATCAGGGTCAGGTGCTGCAGACCGGACCCCCGGCCGGTGTCTGGGCTGCTCCGGCCAGCACGCGGGTGGCACGGCTCCTCGGCTTCACCAACGTGGCGCCAGCGGCGGCCGAGGGGGGCCGGCTGCTCACCCCCTGGGGTGATGTGGGAGCGGTCGAGGGCGCGCCGACCGCGGTGGTGATCCGACCCGAGGGTGTTCGCATCGATCCCGGCGGGCCCATCGTGGGAATGGTGGTCGCCAGCAACTTCGCAGGGGCTCGGGCCCGGATCTTCGTGGCCGTCGAGGGCGCACCCGACCTCGAGGCCGAAGTCCCCGGCGTCGGCGCGCCCGCCGTGGGCACGCCGGTCCGCCTGGCCGTCACCGCGGAGGCGGTGTCGGTGCTGGCCCGCTGACCGGGGCGATCTCCGGTCTGTCCCGCGCTGGCCCCTACGCTGCGCAACGCCAGCTCGAGACCTTCAGTCTGGTCCCCATCATGCCGATCAATCCCCATGTGTCCCGCCGCTGCAGCTTCGTCGCGCTAGCCGTCGCCCTCCTCGCGGCCCTTGCCGCCTCTGGCGCGCCCGCGCTGGCCCAGGATGGGGACCCGCCTCCGGACGACTCGACCACGACCTCCACGGTGATCGTGCCGCCCACCGACCCCACCACGACGACGACAGTTCCCCCGGATGACCCCGGGTCGGTGGAGGACCTGCCGGAGGAGCCAGTGCCGGTGGTGCCGGACACGGTTCCCGTGCGGGAGCCATCCCCCGGCCAGTACGCGGTGGAGGCCGGTCGCATCGTGCGCCAGCAGCTGCACGTGGCGCGGGCTGATGCCATCGCACTGGAGACCACCTACAAGACCGCCAAGGACCAGGTGGTGGCACTGGAGACGGAGCTCGACACCCTGGAGGCGTCGGTCATGGGCCTGGCTACCGACGAACGCGCCGCGGTGCGGCGGGTGGAGGTCGCTCGTCGTCAGTTCGAAGCCCGCACCCTGTCGGCCGTCGTGCGGGGTCGCTCCGACGACGCGGGGAGCTTCATCGTCACCGACGACCCGAATGACATCGCCATCGCCCAAGCCCTCCTGGGCTCGGTCCTGGAGGCCGATGACGTCGCCGTTCGCGAGTACTTGGCCGCCAAGAGGGACGTGAGCGCCGAGCTCGTCGCGGTCGCCGAGCGATTGGTCGATGCCCGTCTCGGGCTCGAGGCGGCGCGGGCGCACCTCGTGGAGACCCGGCGGGCCAGCGTGGCCGCCCAGTTCAACCTGGCCGTGTTCGCCGCCGGGTCTGAGATCGTGATCCACGGGTTCGTGTTCCCGGTGGGAGATCCCCACTCGTTCGGCGATTCGTTCGGGGCGCCGCGCATGATGGGCACGGAGTTCGAGCACGCCCATCAGGGGACCGACATCATGGCGCCCTTCGGTACACCGTTGCTCGCTTGCGAGCGGGGCATCGTCACGCAGATGGGTTCTGACGTGCTCGGCGGCACCAAGCTCTGGCTCAAGGGCGAGAGCGGCACCTACTACTACTACGCCCACCTCAGCGCGTTCGCCCCCGACGTCGTCAGCGGCGCGGTCGTGGAGGCGGGCGCCGTCGTGGGCTTCGTCGGCGACACGGGCAACGCCAAGGGCGGGGTGCCGCACCTGCACTTCGAGATCCACCCCGACGGTGGCATGGCCGTGAACCCGTACCCCCTCCTCAAGGTCGTCAACGATCTCAGCCAGCGGGCCAAGGCTCGCGAGCGCTGAGCCCTGTGGAGGTCGTCGCCTCGCTGGAGGCTCCGTGCGCTCCCGCCGCGTTGTTCCCCTGGGTGGCCGATCTGGGCCGCTACCCGAAGTGGCTCGACATCGTGCCGAGGGCCGAGCCCGCTGCCGCCCATCCCCACGACGTGGGGCCGGCCTGGTCGGTCGACCTTCGAGGCCGCCTCGGCCCGTTCGCGCGGTCCAAGCGGCTGCGCATGGTGCGCACCGTCGCCGACGGAGCCGGTCACGCTCGGTTCGAGCGGGTGGAGCACGACGGTCGCGATCACGCGCCGTGGGTGCTCGACGCCGTGATCGTCCCCGTCGCCTCTGGGAGCAGTCTCACGATGCGCTTGCACTACGGCGGCCGGCTCTGGGTGCCGGCCCTCGATCGGCTGCTGGCCGACGAGATCGAGCGCTCTCGCCCCCGCCTCCTCGAGCGCCTCGCCTAGGCACCGGAGGGGCGCGCGTCAGCCGGTGATCGGGAGCTCGAGGACATGGGGTCGGCCGCCGGCCAGCGCCGCCCGCACGGCGTCGCCCACGTCGGCGGCGCTGTCGATCCGGGTGGCGTCGACCGCCATCGAGCGGGCGAGGGCCAGGAAGTCCACG
>DAIQBC010000072.1:0-10466 GCA_036781345.1 Acidimicrobiales bacterium
GACGACGGCTATCTGTGGGTGCGGCTGCGACGGCCGTTCGCGGATGCCCGCCAAGCGGCTGCGATCTTCGCCGATATCGCCGGGGCAGACGTACCGTTCCAGGACTTCAGCGTGCGCCGCAAGTCGTCCTTCGCCCGGACTGAGTGGGGCTTCACGGGGCGTCTGGACTTCCGTGGCGGGCCCGAAGCCTTCGGAGACGCCGGGTTGGCGGCCGAGCTCGACGGCGAACCGCTCGGGCAGACCGTGGCCGAGATCGAGGCGCAGCTCGGTGAGCCGCTGAGCGAGGCCATCCAGGTGCGCGTGTCGGTGAGGCTCCCGGGCGAGGTCACGTCGAACGCTCCTGTGACGGTGGACCACGGCGGTGTCTGGCAGGTTGGCTTCGGCGAGCGTTCGGTGGCGCTCGAGGCCACCGGCGAGGAGCGACGCACCTCCAGCCTGGTTGCGGTGGGCGTGAGCGCCGCCTGCGCTGGGCTGCTGGTCTTCGCCGGGCTGTGGGGGTTGGTCAGGCTCGTGCGGCGCCATCGAGCCACCTGATGGCGACCGCCGCGTAGGTGGCGATCCCGGCCCCCATGGCGTCCTCGTCGAGCACCATCCGGTTGGAGTGGTTGGGGGCGGCGTCGTGCGCGGCCACCCCCTTCGGCCGGGTGCCGAGGAACGCCATCGAGCCGGGCACCTGCTGCAGAACGTAGGACCAGTCCTCGGCCCCCATCACCGGGTTGAGCATCTCGATGGCGCAACGGGCGCCCAACACGGTGGCCGCCGTATCGAGCGCGAACCGGGCCGCATCGACGTCGTTCACGGTGACGGGATAGCCCCGGACCACGGAGATCTCCGCCGTGGCGCCGTGGGCCGCGGCGATGCCGCGCGCCACCTGCTCGATGTCGGCCAGCACCGCGTCGCGCGCCTTCTCGGAGACCGTGCGCACCGTGCCGTGGAGCTCGGCCGACTCGGGGATCACGTTGGACGTGGTGCCGGCCAGGATCCGGGCCACCGTCACCACCGCGGGGTCGAACACGTCGACCCGGCGGGTGACCATGGCCTGGAACGCACCCACCATCTCACAGGCGATCGGGATCGGGTCGGAGGTGTGATGGGGCATCGAGGCGTGACCGCCCCGCCCCCGCACGGTGATGGTGAACGAGTCGGCCGACGCCATGAGGGAGGCGCCCTTGCTGGCGATCACCCCCGAGGGGATGGTGGGGGACTGATGGATCGCGAACGCCATCGACACGGGTTCGGCTCCGGCGGCCGCGGTGGCCAGCAACCCGTCCTCGAGCATGTGCCGGGCCCCGTCGTGACCCTCTTCGCCGGGCTGGAACATGAAGGCCACCCGGCCCGCCAGCCCGCCTCGACGTGCGGCCAGCAGCTTCGCCGCGCCAGCCAGCATGGCCACGTGGGCGTCGTGGCCGCAGGCGTGCATGGCGCCGTCGACCGAGCTGGCGAACTCGAGACCGGTGTCCTCGGGCATCGGGAGGGCATCCATGTCGCCCCGGAGGAGCACGGTGGGGCCGGGCTCGTCGCCGTCGAGCACCGCGACCACGCCGGTGGTCGTCGTGCTGAGCGTCACCGCGAGGGGCAGCCCGTCGAGCGCCTCGAGGACGGCGGCCTGGGTGGCGGGGAGGTCGTTCCCGAGCTCCGGGTGGGCGTGGATGCGACGCCGCAGGTCCACGGCGTCGCCCATCTGTTCCCCCGCCGCGTCCACCACGCCGGCCAACACGTCGTCGCTCATGCCGTTGGGTCGAGGAGCACCTTGAGGACGCCGTCCTCGCGTGCGTCGAAGATCCGGTAGGCCTCGGCGGCGTCCGAGAGGCCGAGGCGGTGGGTGAAGACCTCCTCGGGCCGCAGCCGGCCGGAGGCCACGAGCGGGAACAGCGCCGGCCAGGTGGTGGGAATGGAGGCCAGCGTGACCCGGAAGGTGAGTCGTTTCATCAACGCCACCGGCATCGGGAACGGGAAGCCGAAGTTGAGGTTCACGCCCACCACGGAGACCGTTCCCCCCGGGGCTGCGCAGAGGATGGCGTCGTTGATCGTCTGGTCGGAGCCCACCGCCTCGATCACGGCCATGGCGCCCCGCCCTCCGGTGGCTACGTGCACTTGGGCCACGGCGTCGCCGCCGCTGGCATCGATCGGCTCCGCGCCGAGCTGCTCGGCGCGGGCCAGACGGTCGGGCACCACGTCCACGGCCAGGATCCTCGAGGGGCCGTAGAGCTGAGCGCACTGCAGTGCGAACACCCCCACCGGGCCGAGGCCGATGACGACGACGGTGTCGCCGGGTGTGATGTCAGCCCGCTGGGCACCGAGGTAGCCGGTGGGGAGGATGTCGGTGAGCAAGACGGCCTGTTCGTCGGTGATGTCCTCGGGGATCTTCACCACGGACGCGTCGGCCGCCGGCACCGCCACCGCCTCGGCTTGGCCGCCGGGCAGCTCCAGTGACGTGCCGAACACCTTCGTGCCGTCGTTGCCGCACACCCCGACGTCGCCGGCGCGGCACGCGGGGCACACCCCGCAGCCGATCACGCCTGACACCAGCACCCGGTCGCCCCGGCCGACCGTGGTGACCGCCGCGCCGATGTCTTCCACCGTGCCGACGAACTCGTGGCCGAGGTGCACGCCGGGGATCGTCATGGGCCCGTGGTAGAGGTGCAGGTCGCTGCCGCAGATCGAGGTGCGGTCGACGCGCAGAAGGATTCCGTCAGGCCCGGGCACACCGGCGTCGGGAACCTCCTGGACGGAGACGTCCCGTTCCCCGTTCAGCACAACGGCGCGCATGGGCGGTGACACTACCGGCGTGCTGACACGATGGGGCTAGGTTCTTCCCGTCGCTCGTGCCACCACCGATCGCCCGGAAGGACCCCACCTCGAGATGGTGGAACTCGCTCAGCTCGGCGGCCGCGAGGAGGGGTCACTGGCAGACCCTCCCGCCACACGCCCGCCGACCCCGAGGTGGGCCTGGGTGGCGGCCGCGATGGTGGGGGGCGTGGCGGCCGGCCGGATGGTCCTGTTCGTGCTGAGGTCCCACCGTCTGGCGTACGCCGACTACTGGCCGATGCTCGACTCGATGCTCACCGCTGACGGTGGCTTCCGCGTCGCGGGCGTGTTCGAGTTTCGCAACGAGCACCCGGTCGTCATCGCGAAGCTCCTGTACTGGGCCAACCTCCAGCTGACGGGTGGGTCCAATGTGGTCCTGGGTCTGGTCATCATCGCGGTGGTTCTCGGCCAGCTCGCCGTGGTGGTGGCCCTGGCTCGCGATCTGGCCCAGAGGTGGACGCTCGCACCGGCGTTGGTGGTCGGGGTGGCCAGCGTGCTCCTCTTCGCTCGTCAGGGTGCGTGGCACTTCGGGAAGTCCATGAGCGGAGCGTCGTGGTTGACGGCGGACCTGTTCGCCCTCCTTGCGCTCTCGGCCCAGTACCGGGGCCGACGCTTCTTGGCCATCGCGTGGGCGGCCCTGGCGACCGTGAGCTACGGGACAGGCCTCGCGACGTGGCCTGCGCTCCTCGCGGTGGGGTTCCTCTCCGGTGAACGGGCCCGTCGCCTGGTGCCTACCCTCGGGGCGGCCGTGGTGGCGGTGACCTGGTTCCAGTGGCAGCTCAGCTCGCTCGAACGGAATCCTTCCATCCGACCATCGCTCGCCGTTCTCGGGGCGCATGGCTCGGAGGTGATCGGCGCGTACTTCTTCCCGGCGCAACGAGTGACATCGATCAGGGTGGGGGAGGCGATCCTCGGCCTGGCGGTTGCCGCCGCCGTCGTCGCCGTGGTTCGGTTCGCACGGAGCGCTGACCCTGCGCCCCGCACCGTGGCGCCCTGGGTTGGCCTGATGATCTACGGGGCGGCGATGGCCCTGCTCGTGGCCGGAGGGCGCAGCGACTTCCTGTGGAAGGCGTCGGCCGGGAGGTACGCGGCCATTGGGGCCCTCACCTCCCTCGGGCTGGTTGGCGCCGCGGCCGCCATGGCGCCGCCGCGGCCGAGCGTGCGCCTGCCGTCTCGCCTCGTCTTCGCGGGCGGTGTGGTGCTCTTGGGCGTGGTGGTGCTGCGCGGCGGGGCACAGGAGGTGCGGGACATGGACGCGACACACGCCGAGCAGGATCTCCTCGCCGTTGCTCTGGAGACGGACCTGGTCGGCGGGTCGACGCTCTGGCTCGGGGGTCTCGAGACGATGCCCCTTGGGATCGAGGCTCGGCTGGATGCCGCTGGTCAGGACCTGGGGCTGCGTCCATCGATCGACTGCGATCGTCTGGGCGACACGATCGACCCCGACGAGATCGACCCTGCGCTGGCTCCTGGCGTGGTCGCCGAGGTCGTGCGGCTCATCCCCATTGGTGACATGGTGCCGGGGGCGATGAGGTTCGATGGCTGGATCGACGGCTCGAAGCTCGACTGCGTCGTGCTGGTCGACATGGAGGGGACAGTCGTGGGAGCCGCCGGTCACGGGCGCCCGAGCGGGGGCTACGGGCAAGGTGTCGACGTCGACCGCGCCGGCCGGGTTTGGTTCAGCGGCATTGCCCCCCGGCGCGACGGGACGACGGTGTACGCCCGTCTCGAGGGCGGCGACCACTTCGTCGCCCTGCCTTACAGGGGCTGAGCGTCGCCGGTCGCACGGCGCGGCGGGAGGCGCCAGTCGACCGGGGGGCGGCCGGCGGCCACGAGCGCCTCGTTGGCGCGGGAGAACGGGTGGCTGCCGAAGAAGCCGTTGTGGGCCGACAGCGGTGAGGGATGGGCCGACTCGATGATCACGTGCCGCGTGGTGTCCACGAGCGCCTTCTTCTTGCGCGCCGTGGCCCCCCAGAGGATGAACACCACCCGTTCCGGCTTCGCGCTGACCGCCCGGATCACCTCGTCCGTGAAGGTCTCCCAGCCCTTGCCCTGGTGCGAGGCCGCCTGGCGCGCGCGCACCGTGAGGGTGGCGTTGAGGAGCAGCACACCCTGGGCGGCCCAGGCATCGAGGCAGCCGTGGTCGGGCGGATCGATCCCGAGGTCGTCGTGGAGCTCCTTGAAGATGTTCTGCAGCGACGGTGGTGCGGGCACCCCGGGACGCACCGAGAAGCACAGACCGTGGGCCTGGCCAGGGCCGTGGTAGGGGTCCTGGCCGAGGATGAGGACCTTCACCTCGTGGTACGGCGTGAGGTGGAGCGCCGCGAAGACCTCGTCGGGGGCTGGGTACACGGGCTGCCGGGCCCGCTCGTCGGCCACGAAGCGCTGCAGCTCCGGCCAGTAGGGCTTGGCCAGCTCGGCCCGCAGGATCGGGTTCCAGTCGGTGCGCTCGGCCATCGGGTCGCACCGTAGATCGGAGTCGCTGCGAACAGATGTTCGCTCTGTCACACCCCACGGCGTAGGTTCTCGCCATGGCACGAGCGAGGTCGATCTACCGGTGCGGCGAGTGCGGGGCAACAGAGCCGAAGTGGACCGGTCGCTGCACGGGGTGCGAGGCATGGAACTCACTGGTGGAGGAGGTGATCGCCGGACCGTCGCCATCGGCCGAGGCCATCGGGCCCACGGCCGCCATCCCCCTGCCCATCGCGGACGTCGACACGGCGGCGTGGGCACCGGTGGCCACCCGGGTGGGCGAGCTCGACCGCGTGCTCCAGGGTGGGCTGGTGCCCGGCTCGGTCACGGTGCTCGGCGGCGAGCCTGGCATCGGCAAGTCCACGCTGCTCCTCCAGGCCCTGGCGGGCCTGGCCAAGTCCGGCCGCCGTTGCCTCTACGTCACAGCCGAGGAGTCGGCCCAGCAGGTGCGGCTGCGGGCGGAGCGGCTGGGCGCCCTCCCGCCCAACCTGTGGCTGGTGTCCGACACCGCCCTCCCGCACGTGCTCGCCCACATCGCATCGGTGGAGCCCGACGTCGTGGCCATCGACTCGATCCAGACCGCCTTCGAGCCGGCGCTGTCGTCGGCGCCGGGCTCGGTCGCACAGGTGCGGGAGTGCGCCCACCGCCTCGTGCGGGTGTCGAAGGACCGGGCCATGGCGTCGGTCCTCGTGGGCCACGTCACCAAGGACGGCGCCCTGGCCGGTCCTCGCGTGCTCGAGCACCTCGTCGATACGGTGTTGTCGTTCGAGGGCGAGCGGCACCACGCCCTTCGGCTGCTCCGAGCGGTCAAGCACCGCTACGGCTCCACCGACGAGCTCGGGTTGTTCGAGATGACCGACAGCGGCCTGTCGGGTGTGCCCGACCCGTCGGCGTTGTTCCTGGCCGATCGCCGGCCCGGCACCGCGGGCTCTGTGGTCGCCCCTATCCTCGACGGCCACCGCCCGCTGCTGGTGGAGGTGCAGGCGCTCGTGGCCACATCGGCCATCCCCACGCCCCGCCGATCCGCGCAGGGCCTCGACGGCGGCCGGCTGGCGCTGGTGCTGGCGGTGCTGCAGCAGCATGTGGGCCTGCCCTTCCACGAGCACGACGTGCACACGGTGGTGGCGGGTGGCGTGAAGACGATCGAGCCTGGCGCCGATCTCGCCCTCGCCCTGGCTCTGGCCTCGTCGCGCGCCGGTGTGGCCGTGCCCGACGATCTCGTGGCGTGCGGCGAAGTGGGTCTCGGCGGTGAGCTGCGCCAGGTGCACCAGACGGCCCGGCGCCTCGCCGAGGCGGCTCGGCTCGGCTTCCGACGCGCCGTGGTGCCGTTCAGCGCGCCGCTCAGCCTCCCGGGCATCGAGGTGCTCCGGGTGGCCACGCTGGAGCAGGCCGTGCGGCTCGTGTGCGTCGATGATCTCGAGCGGCGGCGCGCGTCATGAAGCGCTCCCTCGGCCCGCCGACAGGGGCAGCCGATACCATTTGACGATGGCTCCCCGCCGCAGCGCTCAGCTCCTTTCCGCGCTGGCGGTGGTGGCGCCCGGCACGCAGCTCCGAAACGGGCTGGATCGGATCCTGCAGGCCAAGATGGGCGGTCTCGTGGTGGTGGGTGACGGGCCTGAGGTGCTCAACATCTGCTCGGGTGGGTTCCTGCTCGACGCTGCGTTCAGCCCCCAGCGGCTCTCGGAGCTGGCCAAGATGGACGGCGCCATCATCCTGGCGCCCGATGCCAGCCGCATCGCCCGGGCCAACGTGCACCTCGTGCCCAACCCGAACGTGCCCACCTCCGAGACGGGTACCCGCCATCGCACGGCCGAGCGGGTGGCCCGCTCCATCGACGTGCCCGTCATCTCGATCTCCGAGGACATGGCCATGGTCGCGGTGTACGCCCTCGATCAGAAGCACACCCTGGAGCCGATCCCGCGGCTGCTCACGCGCGCCAACCAGGCCATCCAGACCCTCGAGCGCTACCGCAATCGCCTCGATGAGGTCACCGCCGCCCTGTCCACCGTGGAGGTGGAGGACCTGGTCACCGTGCGCGACGTCGTGACCGTTCTGCAGCGCACCGAGATGGTGCGGCGGGTGGCCGAGGAGATCGAGCTGGGGATCGTCGAGCTTGGCGCGGAGGGCCGGCTCGTCCGCCTGCAGCTCGAGGAGCTGATGGGCGGCGTGGAGGACGACCGACGCCTCGTGATCAAGGACTACTTCCACGAGGGCTCCGATTGGCATGTCGATGAAGCCCTCGAGGCGTTGGCCGACCTGACCACCGAAGACCTCCTGGATCTGAAGGCGGTGGGCTCTGCCCTCCACCTCCCCGACAAGCAGCTCGACCTCGAGGAGAACCTGCAGCCTCGCGGCTACCGGCTCCTGGCGCGGATCCCCCGGCTCCCCGATCCGATCGTCGAGCGGATCGTCACCCGCTTTGGCAGCCTGCAGAAGATCATGCGGGCCACCATCGACGACCTCGACGACGTGTCAGGTGTCGGAGAGACCCGCGCCCGTGCCATCAAGGAAGGCCTCTCCCGTCTGGCCGAGGCCAGCATCCTCGATCGCTATTCCTGAGCGGTCGGTGGGCTACCGGGCTCGTCTCGTGATCTGCTCGCGATCGAGGATGACGTAGCGGCGGTCGGCCTGGTCGATCCAGCCGAGGCGCACGAAGCTGGCGATGGCCTTGTTGACCCGCTCGCGCGACGCCCCCACCATGCCTGCCAGCTCCTCCTGGGTGACGGGGAGCACGAACTCGTCGGCACCGTCCGCCAGATCGAGGAGCCGCTTCGCGGTGCGGCCCGTGACGTCGAGGAACATCGAATCGGCGAGGGCGGAGTCCATGCTGCGCACCCGCCCGGCCAGCAGCGCCACCACGCCCCACAGCAGCTCCGGGCGCGTCTCGAACACCGCTCGAACGGGGCCGTAGGGGATCTCGATCACGCCGGATGGTTCGAGCGCGCGGGCCTCGGCGGAGCGGCCCAGCCCGTCGAGCAGTCCCATCTCACCGAAGAGGTCACCTCGTTCCATCAGCGCGAACACGGACTCACGCCCGACCTCGGAGCGGCTGGTGATGGCGATGAGCCCATCGTCGACGACATAGAGGTGCTCGGGCACGGCGTCCTCGGCGAAGACCACATCACCCCGTTGCAGCTCGCGCTGGACGGCGGACCCCATGACCCGGTCGAGGGCGTCGTCATCGAACTGGGCGAAGAGCTCGGTCCCCCGGATCAGCTCTCTGTCCGCCACCTCGGCGATCCTAGTGACGGAATTGACGAGCGGTAGCGTGCGTCCATGTCGACCTGGGCGATCGTGGTGGCAGGCGGCACCGGGGAGCGGTTCGGGCAGCGCAAGCAGTATCTGGCCCTCGGCCACGCCCGGGTGCTCGACTGGGCGTTGCGGTCGGCGACCGCCCATGTCGACGGCGTGGTGCTCGTGGTGCCGGCTGATGCCGCGGACCAACCCGAACCGCTGGCTACCGTGGTGGTCGTCGGTGGTGCCACGCGCTCCGCGTCGGTGCGGGCGGGCCTGGCGGCCGTGCCCGCCGATGCTGACATCATCCTGGTGCACGACGCGGCCCGTCCGGTGCCTGTGCCCGCGGTGTGGGAGCGAGTCCTGGCTGCGGTCGTGGCAGGCGCCGACGCCGCGGTGCCGGTGGTGCCCGTGTCGGACACGTTGCGCGAGGTCGACGGCGGCACCGTGGACCGAGCGGCCTTCGTGGCGGTCCAGACGCCACAGGGCTTTCGGGCCACCGCATTGCGATCAGCGCACGCCGCCGGGATGGAAGGCTCGGACGATGCGTCGCTGGTCGAGGCAGCGGGTGGCAGGGTGGTGGTCGTGGAAGGTGATCCGGCCAACATCAAGATCACCACGCCGGTGGACCTCGACGTGGCGGAGGTCTTGTGCCGATGACCGTTCGTGTCGGGCAGGGCTTCGACGTCCATCCCTTCAGCGACGACCCGGCGCGCCGGCTCGTGCTCGGCGGGGTGGTGTTCGACGGGGAGCGGGGCCTGGCTGGCCACAGCGACGCCGACGTGGTCGCCCACGCCGTCATCGACGCGCTGCTCGGTGCGGCGGGGTTGGGCGACATCGGCCAGCACTTCCCTGACACCGACCCGTCGCTGGTGGGCGCTGACAGCATTGGGTTGTTGCGGAGGGCGGTGGCCGATGTGCGGGCCGCAGGATGGATGCCGGGGAACGTCGACTGCACCATCATCCTCGAGGCGCCGAAGCTTGCGCCACGTCGGGACGAGGTGCAACGAGCGCTCTCCGAGGCGGTCGGCGCGCCGGTGAGCGTGAAGGGGAAGCGAGCCGAGGGGCTGGGCGCGCTGGGTCGCCGCGAGGGAGTCGCCTGCCTGGCGGTGGCGATCGTCACCGGGGTCGACTGATGGCCAAGCCACCTCGCAAGGGCACCAAGCGCACGTCCGGTCTGCCCAAGGCCCCGACCCGTCGCTCACCCACTCCCGGGAGGGTGCCCGCCGCCGGCCGGGGCCGGCCCGCCGCTGGTGCACCACGGGGGCGACAGGGTTCGGTGAGCCAGGGCGCCCGGCCCACTGGCACCAAGCGGCAGGGCCTCGGTGGCGACCAGGTGGAGGGGCGCCAGGCCGTGCGCGAGCTGCTCATGGCCGGCCGACGCAAGGTGCGCGAGATCTGGCTCCTGGCCGAGCAGGACCAGGCCGACGTGCTCCAGGACATCGTGGAGCTCGCCGAGGCCGAGCGGGTGCCGGTGCGCCACGTGAGCCGGGGGCGATTCTTCGCCGAAGCGCGGTGTGAGGCTCCGCAGGGGGTGCTGGCCAAGGCCGCCCCGCTGGAGGAGTCGCTCCTCGACGACCTGGCCACGGCCCGCGCAGGTGGTCGGCCGCCCTTTCTCGTGGCGGTGGACGGCGTCACCGACCCGGGCAACCTCGGGGCACTGCTGCGGTCCGCCGAGTGCGCGGGGGCCACCGGCGTCGTGCTCCCGCGCCACCGGGCCGTGCACGTCACCCCCACCGTCACCAAGGCGGCAGCCGGCGCGGTGGAGCATCTGTCCTTCGCCATCGTCGGCGGCCTGCCGGCTGCCCTGCAGGTGCTGTCGAAGCATGGCGTCTGGGTGGTGGGGCTCGACGGCGGTGGCTCGACCGGCCTGTGGGACCTGCCGGCGGCCGACGGGCCCATCGCCCTCGTGCTCGGCGCCGAGGGAGCAGGTCTCTCTCGCCTCGTGCGTC